>NZ_JALOCP010000023.1:0-140504 GCF_030511745.1 Paraburkholderia sp. SECH4 | reverse complement strand
GTGCATCTGGAATCTGGGTTCGTGCACCTGCATACGCCAGTGACAAGGGCGTCATACCTCCGGCGGCGCTCCGCGCGCCGAAGCGTAATTCATAAAACCGCCTGCTTCGATTGGGCACACCATCCGCCCGCTCTTCAGGGCTGCCCCCGGCGCACTTTGCGCGCGCCGGGCGCCTGACTCACATCCCTTATTGGACTGCTGGCGCTGCTTCCTGCGGATTCTTGTCCGTCGGCGCCGTTTGTGGTGCCGGCATCGGCGTCATTGCGCCCGACGCGGCAGCAGGCGCCGCCGCTGGGGCGTTCGACGTGTCGCCTGGGTCGGTGTAGTTCGGTACGCCTGCCGGGGCGCCTGTGGCGCTTCCCGAGGCCGCGTTCGGGGCTTCCGCTGCGTCACCTGGGTCCGCGTAGTTCGGTAGACCCGCCGGGGCCCCAGCAGCGGCCCCCGAAGCACCCTTGGCGGGTGCGGCGGCGCCGGAGTCGTCCTGGTCGTCGTAGTTCGGAAGCGGCGCGGCGTTGTCGCCGGTGCCGCGCAGGCGCGCCTTACGTTGCTGCGTGTAGGCGTCGCGAACGAACGAATACTTGTCGAGCGCGGCCTGTTGCAGCAGGCTGGATGCGCCCAGTAGATCGGAACGCACGCTCACGAACTGCAGTACGTACAGCGGATTGCGAACCGCCGGCTCAATGTAGTTCAACGGGTTGAACTTCACGTCCACCACGAGGCCCATGCTGTCACGCACCGTGCTCGGGCCGAATAGCGGCAAGACAAGGTACGGGCCCGACGGAACGCCCCAGTGGCCCAGCGTCAAACCGAAGTCCTGGTGGTGCTTCGGCAGACCAGCCGGTGTCGCCCAGTCGAGCAGGCCGCCAAGTCCAAAGGTCGAGTTGAACGCGAAACGCACGAGGTCTTCGGTTGCGTCGGTGATCTTCAGTTGCAACAGGTTGTTGGCGGCGTTGGTCAGGTCGCCCAGATTCGAGAAGAAGTTGCTCACCGCCGTACGCAACGGCTGCGGTGTCACCTTCTGGTAACCCTTGGCAACCGGGACAGCGATGAAGCGGTCCACGCCGTCGTTGAAATTGAAAATGACGCGGTTCGCCGGCTCGAACGGGTCGCCAGGCTTGCGGTCGGGGCCGGTCGCGCAGCCAGAGATCAGACCGGTGGCGGCCAGCGCCAGCACGGTGGTTTGCAGCTTCATACTTTTATTCCTTTGTGCTTCGCGCGACGTTGGCGCGGCTTGCCCATCAATACGGGTTGGAACACCACCGCGCCAATCAGCGTGCAAAACAACGAGAGTGCCAGCAAGCGTCCCATACTCGACGTCCCCGGATGGTGCGACAGCCAGAGGCTGCCGAACGCAGTCGCCGTAGTCGCGGCGCTGAATAACACGGCATGCGTGAGGCTTGACTGTAAAAGGCTGGTCTGGCCATGGCGCCACGCCATGACGAAGTAAATCTTGAATGCTACGCCGACGCCCAGCATCAGGGGTAACGCAATGATGTTCGCGAAGTTCAGCGGCATGCCGAACACCACGCACAACTCCAACGTTACCAGCGCCGACACCAGCAGCGGAACCAGGGTCCGCAGCATATCGCTGAGCCGCCGCAGCGCAATCCACAGCAGGATTGCAATCGACAGCAAAGCCCAGCCGGCGGCCTGCAGGAACGCCTTGATGATCGTGTCCGCGGAATTCAGGATCGAAATCGGGCCACCGATCGCGTTCGGCTCCGCCTTCTTCACTGAGTGGACAAAGCGGGCGAGCATCGCGTCGTCGTTCGGATCGGTGCCGGTTTTGACGTTCGGCGCGATGTCGACCAGCGCGCGGCCATCCTTCGAAACCCAGCTCGTGGAAATCTCCTTGGGCAGGTTGTCCCGCGTAATCTCGGTCGGCTGCAGCAGATCCGCGAGTTGCTTCAGCGCGATGCGCAGCGGCTCGGACATCGCGGTTTCGGCGCGGTCGCGCGTGGCGGCGTCGGCGGCAGCCAGCTTTTGCAGCGTCGCGGAGAGGTGTTTGGCGTCGGCGGCGCCCGGGCCCGGATGGTCGTCGGCGGCGAGCGAGAGCTGGTTCGACGCGCGCTTCAACGCGGCAACGCGCACCGTGTCCGTGGCTTGAGGCGCGGGCTGCTGCTGCAGGGCGGGCAGCAGTTGCTGCGCGGCGCTTGCCACCAGCATCAGCTTTTGCTGTTGCTCGGTCGGGATGAAGGTGCTCAGCGTGGTCACGCGACCCACTTCCGGCAGCGTGCGCAAATGCGCGGCCTTCTGGTCCGCATCGGCAAGCGTGGGCGCCAGCACATGTACGTTGTTGACCGCGGCTTCCGGCGAATCCTTTAGCGACAGCAGCGTTGCCATGGATTCCGTATGCGGGTCCTTCAGATGCAGCGGGTTGAAGTCGAAGCGCAAATGCGTGAGCAAAGGTATACCGCCGATCACGACAATGAGCGTTCCGATCAGCACCGGTTTGCGGTGACGATCCAGGAAATCGTCAACGGGTGCGAGTTGCTTGAAGCCAGGCGAAGCGGGCTCACCCGGCGGTCTGAAGACTTTCAGCAGCGCCGGCAGCAGCGTCATGTTGGTGAAGTACGCGACGAACATGCCGACGCCGGCGATCTCGCCCAATTCCGACACGCCGCGATAAGCCGTCGGCAGGAACGAGAAGAAGCTCAGCGCGACTGCCACGGCCGCGAGCGTCAGCGGCACGCCGATGCTATGTGCGGTATGCATGAGGGCGGCGGAAAGACGGTTGTCGCGATTGCGCTCCTCACGATATTTGACGCCGAACTGCACGCCGAAATCGACCCCGAGCCCGACGAACAGCACCATGAAGGCGACCGAAATCATGTTGAGCGCGCCGACCATCAGCAGGCCGAGCGCCGCGGTGATCGCGAGCCCGACGAACAGCGTGATGAACACGGCGATGATCATGCGGCCCGAACGCAGCGCCAGCCACAGAATGACCAGCACGACGATGAAGGTGCCGATGCCGTTGAGCACGGCGCCGTCCTGGACCGACGCGAATTCTTCGTCCGCGAGAGGCTGTTCGCCGGTCAGGCGGACCCTGGCGCCATAGCGCGCATCGAGATGCAGCGAGGCGGCGGTGTCGCGGATCGCCTTCGACGCGGTCGCGCCCGGCTCCAGCGCGTCGTAGTTCACAACCGGCTGCACCGTGACGAAGGCGCGCGCCGGATCCGTGGCGGCGTCCTTATCGACCAGCGCGCGCCACGAGAACGCCGCCGCCTGGCCGGCCAGCACGCGATCGAGCGTGGTTGCGCTTTGCGACAGCAAATGGCTCATGTCAGCCAGCTTCACCTGACCCAGTTGCAGCGGCAGCAACAGGCTCGTGGTGAGCGTGCCGGCGAGGCCGGTCAGGCTCGGATCGTGCGCGAGGGCATTGACGAGCGGGCGGGACTGGACGAGCTGCGAGGTGGTGGACAGCACCTCATCGGTCGACGGGAACAACAGACCATTGTGTTCGAAGAACGGACCGCCGGCGGGCTGCGAGACGGCGACGAATTCCTTCGGATCGGCTTTGAGCGCGGCGCTCAGGGCATTGGCGGCGGCGTCGGCAAACTCCGGGGCGCGCGCTTCGACCACCACCAACACGGTTTGACCGCGATCCGGGAAGGCCGCATCCATCGCATTTTCGAGTGACGACCATTGCTTGTCGGTCTCGACCAGCTTGCTGATATCGGTGTTGATCTTGAAGTTATGGGCAACGTAGAAGCCGCTCAAAACGGCGAGCACGAGCGACAGAGCGATGATCCGAAACGGATGGCGCACCGAATAGGCGACGAGACGGACGATAGATGACTTCAGCATGTAGGCGGAGGTGGCCTTATCACGAGTGGTGTTTTTGACGAAAGTGCACAAGTATACAGAGCCGGAGCGACTCGGCTCCACTTCGCTAGCAAGGACGACGCCCGGGCGGCGCGGCTGGGGTGGGAACGCAATATCGGTATACTGGTCTATCCTGCTTTCGCTGCGGGCTTGCGAGCCTGCCGGCGCTTACTTCTTGGGGTTTTGGCGAGCGTATGAAACGTTATCTGTCTGCTTTTCTGGCCGCGGCCGTGGTGTCCACGGCGGCCTATGCGCAAAGCGCGCCCGATGCGGTGGTGAAGAGTGCCGTCGAAGGCACAGTGGCCGCGATGAAGGCCGACCCGCAGGCGCGCGGTGGCGATATGGCGAAAATCACCGAGCTGGTTCAAACGCGCTTCGTACCGGCTACCGATTTTCAGCGGACCACGCGGATCGCGGTAGGGAAGGCATGGAGCACGGCGACTCCCGAGCAGCAGAAGCAGCTCTATGACCAGTTTACGCTGCTGCTGGTGCGCACCTACGCCGCCTCGCTGTCGCAGTTGCGGGATCAGGATGTGAAGTTCAAGTTCTCGCCCGTCAATGTGGCGGCCGGCTCCAAGGACCTGGTGGTGCAGTCGCACGTGATCAGCAATGGCGGCGATGATGCCATCGATTACCGGCTGACCAAGGGCGCTAACGGCTGGAAGATCTACGACATCAACATGATGGGCGCCTGGTTGATCCAGGTGTATCAGACGCAGTTCGCCGATCAGATTTCCAAGGGCGGCGTGGATGGGCTGATCAAGTTCCTGACTGCGCATAACGCACGAAGCGCGGGCTGACGTAACAACGCAAAAAAGAAAAAGCGCGGTGGCTATCAGGCCACCGCGCTTTTTTTCTACCGAACATGTACTTCATGGGGCGGACAAAACCGCCCCAGGCAGCGCTTAGTGTGCGGAAGCAGACGCCGCCGTCTGCACCTTCTTACCCTTTCCAGCGCGCCCGATTTCCTCGAGCTTGATCTCGACGTGTCGCGAGAACACGTACTCAGCCGGACGCTGCTTATCCAAAGCAATATCCTTGGTGAAGGCACCCGAAGTCTTCGGGCCGCGCAGGCTGACCTTCAACGCCTTCAACGGGTGCGCCACCGTATCCATCACGGCAGTCGCTTCAAAGCCGCAGTGCACCATGCAATCCGCGCACTTCTCGTAGTTGCCCGTGCCGTACTTTTCCCACTCCGTGGTTTCCATCAATTCCTTGAAGGTCTTCACGTAGCCTTCGCCGACCAGGTAGCACGGCTTCTGCCAGCCGAACACCGTACGCGCCGGGTTGCCCCAGGGCGTGCACTCGTACGTCTGATTGCCGGCCAGGAAGTCGAGGAACATGCCCGACTGGCTGAACGACCAGTTCTTGCCATTGTTGCCGCGCTTGAAAATCTCGCGGAACAGTTGCTTGGTCTTGTCGCGGTTCAGGAAGTGTTGCTGATCCGGCGCGCGTTCATACGCATAACCCGGCGAGACGGTGATGCCGTCCACGCCCATCGGGCCGAGCGTGTCGAAGAATGCAGCGACGCGTTCCGGCACGGCGTCGTTGAACAACGTGCAGTTGATGTTCACGCGGAAACCGCGGCGCTTCGCTTCCTTGATGGCGGCGACAGCCTTGTCGTACACGCCTTCCTGCGACACCGAGTGATCGTGCGCCTGCTGGTCGCCGTCGAGGTGAACCGACCAGACGAAGTACGGATTCGGCTCGTAGTCGTCCATCTTCTTTTCCATCAGCAACGCATTCGTGCACAGGTACACGAACTTCTTGCGTGCGATGATGCCCTTCACGATCTGCGGCATTTCCTTGTGCAGGAGCGGCTCACCGCCTGCAATCGAAACGACCGGTGCCCCGCATTCGTCGACTGCGCCAAGGCATTCTTCGAGCGACAGACGCTGATTCAGGATGGGATCCGGATAGTCGATCTTGCCGCAGCCATTGCAGGCAAGATTGCAGCGGAACAGCGGCTCCAGCATCAAGGCGAGCGGGTAGCGTTTGTTGCCAGAGAGATGCTGACGCATGATGTACGCGCCAACCCGGACTTTCTGTAGCAGCGGAATAGACAAGGTGTCCTCCTTAAACTTCGCGTGCAGCGAGTGGTTGCATCAGTTTCGATGGCAACTTGAATTCGACTTTCTCTTCACGGCCCGCCATCGTCGTGACATCGACGGGCCCCAATGCGCGCAGCGCATCGATTACGTTCATTACCATCTCTTCCGGTGCTGAAGCACCAGCCGTGATGCCGACGGTCTGCACGTTCGCAAACCACTCCGGCTTCACTTCCGAACCGTCGGCGACGAGATAACTCGCCACGCCGGTTTCGCTGCCGATCTCGCGCAGCCGGTTCGAGTTCGAACTGTTGGTTGCGCCTACCACCAGCAGCACCTCGACCTCTTTGCTCAGTTCGCGCACCGCCGCCTGACGGTTTTGCGTGGCGTAGCAGATGTCGCGCGTGTCGGGACCGACGATGTCGGTGAAACGGCGCAGCAGGGCATCGATGATGCCACGTGTGTCGTCGACCGATAGCGTGGTCTGCGTGACGTACGCCAGCGGCGTATCGAGCGGCAGGTCCAGATGCGCGACTTCAGCCTCGCTTTGCACCAGCAGCACCTTGCCGGGAATCTGGCCGATCGTGCCTTCCACTTCCGGATGGCCCGCGTGGCCGATCAGGATCAGGGTACGACCCGCTGCCACATATTGGCGCCCTTGCACGTGGACCTTGGTCACGAGCGGGCAGGTCGCGTCGAGCACGTCAAGACCGCGCTGTTCCGCGTCGCGCTCGACGGTCTGCGCGACACCGTGTGCGCTGAAAATCGCCACGGCGCCGTGCGGCACCTCATCGAGTTCTTCGACAAAGCGCGCGCCTTTCTGGCGCAGGTTATCCACCACGTGGCGATTGTGAACAATCTCGTGGCGGACATACACGGGCGCGCCGTGTTGCTGTAACGCGCGATCGACGATCTCGATTGCACGTACAACACCCGCACAAAAGCCGCGGGGCTGAGCAAGGATGACTCGCATAAATTGGCGAACTCCGACTGACGCGGGTTTCGAAGAAGTCGGTAATTATGACTTTATCGCCGCGATCATCTATTTAGTTGACGTCTTGAGCCCCGGCGACCAGCCGGTACAGCAAAACCAAACGCGCATTCTAACGCTATCAGGCCGGCTTTGCTTTGGCCTGCCCGCCAGGGTGTTGGGGCCACGCCGCACTGCGGGCCACTGCCCGGCGCCGCCCGCGTGGCGCAGGTGGCAATGATTACACGCTGCACTGGTTTGGCGGAACCCTTAAACTACGTGGTCCTGCGGCACGTATCGGCTGCCGCATTACAGAAAGGTTTCGAGGCTCGCTGGATGGACGTCGATCAATACGAAAATTTTCCGGTCGCGAGCGTGTTGCTGCCAAAGGCGCTGCGCGCGCCTACCGGCATTATCTATCAGGTTGTCCGCACCGCCGCCGACATCGCCGATGAGGGCGACTGGAGCCCGGCCGAGCGGCATGCCCGCCTCGCCGACTTCCGCGCCGGCCTCGACGCGGTAGCGGCGCGGCGCGCGGCGCCGGTGCACCCACTCCTGTTCGGCAAGCTCGCCGGCGTGATCGCGCAGTATAAACTGCCGCTGGCGCCGTTCTACGATCTGCTCCACGCCTGCGGTCAGGACATCGACACCCGCCGTTACGCGGACCGGTCCGCCTTGCTCGACTATTGCCGCCACTCGGCAAGCCCGATCGGGCAGTTGATGCTGCATCTGGTGGGCGCCGCCACGCCGGAGAATCTCGCCGACGCCGATGCGATCTGCACGGCTTCGCAACTGATCAGCTTCTGGCAGGACGTCGCGGCCGACTGGGAAAAAGACCGCGTGTATCTGCCACTCGCGGATATGCGGCGCTTCAACGTGACCGAGGCGCAGATCGCGAGAGGTGTCGTCGACGATGCCTGGACCAAGCTGATGGCCTATGAAGTTTCGTTCGTGCGGACCACGCTGGTACGTGGCGCACCGCTCGCGTTGCGGATTCCCGGGCGCCTCGGGATCGAGCTGTGCGGCGCTATCCACGGCGGTTTGCGGATCCTCGAGCGGATCGAAAAAACCGGCTACGACGTGTTTCGCGAGCGGCCGGTACTCAACACATTTGACTGGTGCGTCGTCGCGGTACGCACTGTGGTGATGCGCCTGTCTCGGCGCGTCGGCGTAGAAGCGGGTTCACTCGAGGGTAATGCTTAATGGCGGTGGTTCTGTTTCTTCTTTCGTGTCTTTCCCTGCTGATCTGGTGTGTGTTGCTGTTTGCGCGCGGCGGTTTCTGGCGGGCGCGGCCCGCCGCGCCGCTCACGCTTGAGCCGCGCGAAACATGGCCGGCGGTTGCCGCCGTGGTGCCGGCACGCAATGAAGTCGACGTGATCGCGCAGGCGGTCACCACCCTGCTCGAGCAGGACTATCCGGGCGAATTTCACGTGATCGTGGTCGACGACCACAGCACCGACGGCACCGCCGACGCAGCTCGCGCGGCCGCGTTGCAACTGCAATGCCCCGATCGTCTGACGGTGCTGAGCGCGAAGCCGCTGCCGCCGGGCTGGTCCGGCAAGGTGTGGGCGCAGTCGCAAGGTATCGAGGCGGTGCGCACGCTCGGCCTGCCGGCCGATTTCCTGCTGCTTACCGATGCCGACATCGGCCATCCCGCCGACGCAGTCGCGCAACTGGTCGCCCGTGCGGATGCGGAAAAGCGCGACCTCGTCTCGCTGATGGTCCGTCTGCGATGCGATTCGTTCTGGGAGAAGGCGCTGATTCCGGCCTTCGTGTTCTTCTTCGCCAAGCTGTATCCGTTTTCGTGGGTCAACAACCCGCGCAACCGCACGGCCGCGGCGGCGGGCGGCTGCATGCTGGTGCGGCGCAGCGCGCTCGAAGAGGCGGGCGGCATCGAGTCGATTCGCGCCGAGCTGATCGACGATTGCAGCCTTGCTGCGCGGATCAAGCATCGCGGCACGGGGCGTCATCCGATTCGTCTCGACGTGGCGGCGCGCAGCGTGTCGCTGCGCCCTTACGATAGCTGGCGTGAGATCTGGAACATGATCGCGCGCACGGCCTTTACGCAGCTGCATTACTCGCCGCTGTTGCTGGCCGGTACGCTGTTGGGCATGACGATCATCTACCTGGTGCCGCCGGCGGCCGCGCTGGTGCTCGGGCCTCAGGGCGCGCCCGCGTGGCTCGCCTGGGCGGCCATGTGCTGCGCGTATGCGCCGATGCTCAGCTACTATCGTCGCTCGCCGCTGTGGGCCCCGTTTCTGCCGCTGGTGGCGTTGTTCTATGTCGGCGCGACGTTTGCGTCGGCGGTGCGTTACTGGCGCGGCAAGGGCGGCCAATGGAAGGCGCGGGTGCAGGCGCCGGTGCAGGAGCGCTGAGACGCGGCTGCCCCATGGATTGATCAGACAAAAAACGGCGCTCTCGGGCGCCGTTTTTTTATATCGACCCTAGCTTCAGCCCTTGGTGAGCATCATGTACATCTGGATCACCATGTCGGGCGAGAACGTGAACGGCACCCAGCCGTGGCCGGTGTGGCGCATGACCAGCAGGCGGTCGCCATTCGACTGTTTCTGCACGGCCATGACGGGGTTCTTCGTCGACACGAAGCGCCAGCCCGGCGGGATGCCCGGCGGCGGTTCTGGCGTCATCGAGGCGCGCGCGTTCGACAATTCCTCGATCAACTGCCCGATCTGCTCGGCACGCAGCGCGACCGTCTGGCCGCCGATCGTCATGGTGATTTCGTTTTGCGCTGGGCGGTTGATTTCGAGCGTGGGCTGCACCTGGGCGGCCGGCTCTTCGCCGGACTCTGCGGCTTCTGCCGCTATTGCCGCCGTCGTTGCCTCAGGCGCAACGTTTTGCGCTTTTAATTCCGATGAGGCGTGATTCGCCGCCGGCGTTTCCTGCGCTGCCACCTCTGCGGCGTTTGCAGCGTGTGCGGTTGTCTCGGGGATGTTTTCGGCCTGCGGGGCCACGACAGCCTGGATGAGCTGATCGACGCCCATTTCCAGCGCGCCGAGCTGTTCGTGAAGATTCATGCGAGCTTTCTCTGGTAAGACCCACGATTTTAACTGCTGCGCGTAGGCTTTTACCTGTCGCAAACACAGTGACGTTGTAACAAAGTGCGTGCGGGCCACGCCGGATCGTTTGGCGCGGCGCGACCTGCGTGATGCTGCTTTCGAGAGCCGGTGCGTCGTAGCCTGCGCGATTGGGCTCATGCCACCCTGCGCGGGCCAGGCGCTGCCGCTTATGCCGCGTCAGCGCTTTTATCAAGGCTTCAAATATCCGGCCTGCCTGAACCATTCGATCGCATCGCTCAAGCCCTCGCGATAGGGTCGCGCGCGATAGCCGAGTTCGCGTTCCGCCTTTGCCGAGGTGAAGTACATCTTGTTCTTCGACATCTTCAGACCGTCGACGGTCAGGAACGGTTCACGTTTCGTGATCTTGGCGACGGCTTCCGCGCCTGCGGCGAGCGGATAAAGCGGCCAGCGCGGCAAACTCAGCGTTGGCGCCTTGCGGCCGGTTAGCGCCGCGATATCCGCGAGCATTTGTTGCAGCGGCAGATTTTCGCCGCCGAGAATGTAGCGCTCGCCGATCTTGCCGCGTTCGAGCGCGAGAAAATGGCCGGCGGCCACGTCATCCACATGCACGAGGTTCAGCCCCGTGTCGACGAACGCGGGAATCTTGCCGAGCGCCGCTTCGACGATGATGCGTCCGGTCGGCGTCGGTTTCACGTCGCGCGGACCGATCGGCGTGGACGGATTGACGATGACAGCCGGTAGGCCATCTTCAGCGATCATGCGCTCCACCGCGCGTTCGGCCAGCACCTTGCTGCGCTTGTACACGCCGATCGCCTGGTCGGCTTTGAGCGGCGAGGTTTCATCAGCGGACTGGCCGGAACTGGTGACTTTCAGCGTGGCCACACTGCTCGTGTAGACAATGCGTTCGACGCCCTCCTTCAGCGCCGCGCGCATGGTCGCTTCGGTACCTTCGAGATTCGAGCGCTCGATTTCGCTCGGGTCCGGCGCCCACAGGCGATAGTCGGCGGCGACGTGCAGCAGATAGCGCACACCGCGCAGCGCGTTGCGCATTGACGCTTCGTCGCGCATATCGCCCACGACGATTTCCGCATCCAGCGCCTCGACGTTTTTGCGCGGACTGGTGGCGCGCACCAGCACGCGCACCTTGAAACCCTTTTGTTGCGCGATGCGCGCCACCGACGAGCCGACGAAGCCGGATGCGCCGGTCACGAGCACGAGATCGCGATTCTGTTCGGTCATTCTGTTTGATTCCCTGCGTGACAGTCGACGGATTGTACGTGTCGCGCGGGCCGCGTGTCGCGCCGGGGGACCGAGGCGCGCAGGCGAACTGAGACGCGGCCGAGCATTCTCGTCGCGACACGTCTAGAATGCCGGCTTGAAAGAATGTGACGAGAGGACGGCATGGCCCCGGATCTGGACCAGCGGATCGAAACATATTACGTACGGGTGCGCGGCACCGTGCAGGGCGTGGGCTTTCGCCACGCCACTGTGCGGCAGGCCCACGCGCTCGGTATCAAGGGATGGGTGGCGAATCTCGACGACGGTTCCGTCGAAGCCATGTTGCAGGGCTCGGCCAACCAGGTCGACCGGATGCTGTCGTGGCTGCGTCACGGGCCGCCGGCGGCGCGCGTCACCGAAGTGACCGGCGAGGAACGCGCAACCGAAAAGCGTTTCGAGCGGTTCGAGCAGCACTGAGCACGTGAGCTTCACCCAAAACTAAGGCGGCGCGCCATCGCCTCGATAGCGCGCCGCCTTGTAGTTCGCGCGTCCTGTTTGTCCGATTAGTCAGCCGATAACGCTTTGCGCCTAACGCGCCACCAGCAAACTTTCAGCGAATCCCCATCCATCTTCGATCCATTGATGGCTGCACACGAAACCCGCATCGTCGGCGATCGCGGGCACTTCGTCCGCGCGATATTTGTGGCTGCTCTCGGTCCAGATCGTTTCGCCTGCCTTGAGCGAGACGGTCAATTGCGCTGCGCCCACATGCGCGGTGACATCGCGCTTCGCACGCAAATGCATCTCGATGCTGCGCGCGTCCGGATTGAAGCGCGCGACGTGTTCGAACGCATCGAGCGGAAAGTCGCCGTCGAGCTCCCGATTGATACGCGCCAGCAGATTCAGATTGAACGACGCGGTCACGCCGACCGAATCGTCGTAGGCTGCCACCAGCACCGGTATCGGCTTGATCAGATCTGTGCCGAGGAGCAACGCGTCGCCAGGCGCAAGCATGTTGCGGATATCGCGCAGAAAACGCGTGGCCGCAAGTCTGCCGAAATTGCCGATCGTGCTGCCAAGAAACAGGACGAGTAAGCGCTCGTCCGCCGCGCGGTCCTGGCTCACCTCGGCGAGCCCGGCCAGGTAATCGCGTTCGTAACCGACGATCGAAATCCGCTCGATGTCGCCAAGTTCGCGCCTGCACAACTGTAATGCGCTGCGCGAAATTTCAATCGGGAAGTAAGAAGTGGGGCGCTTTTTACACAGCGCTTCCAGAATGCGCCGCGTTTTGCGGCCGCTGCCGCTGCCCAGTTCAGCGACGGTCACGTCGTGCGGCAGATGCGCGACGATGTCCACTGCGTGCTTCGCGAGCAAGCGCTCCTCGGCGCGTGTCACGCCGTATTCGGGCAGTACCGTGATCACTTCAAACAGCGCAGAACCCACTTCGTCATACAGATACTTCGACGGCAACTCTTTTTGCGGCGTGTGCGTGAGTCCGGCGCGCACCTCGGCGGCGAAGGTGGCGCGGAGCAGGTCGGGCGATGCGTCGTGCGATAGGGCTGGCTGGGTCATGCTGGCTCCAGTAGTCACATTCGATGAGCGGGATTGCTGGCCGGGCGGCGGCAGGTGCAACGGAGCGCAGTTGCTCGCAGTTGCTGTATGCCGCGGGAAAGAAGGGCGGGCTCTGTCCGTATGGACTGCCTATGCCGGCCCGGCTCGTTGATGCTGTGATGACAGTTGAAAATGACGGTTGCGACGGATATCCAAGATGTCTCAGATGACGTTGCAAACGGTGCCGCTAGACTGCGTAGCAAGATTCGCGCTTGCGCAACTGCGCTCAAAGTTGCCGGCGTTGCAACTGCGGATTCGCCTGTCGCGCGTGAAGTTATGTTCTAGTGCATCGGCGCGCGATGCGCACGGGAAAAATTGCTATTGACTGCAAGGAACGAACGGGCACGTTGTTCGGGAACCCGTCTAGAATGCCGGCTTGCATCTCCTGTCGAAGATAAAAACGCAGCGCTTGATACGCACTACCCGCCGCACTGCCTGCTTGTGAGACTTTACTTCCAATGACAATAACTCGATGCGTGCAGCCGTATGCTGCGCCGCACACACCTGCACCGCATGTCAAAGCGATTGCGCCACGGGCCGCGCAATGAACCAGTATGACCCAAAGCGCGGTATCGCGTTGTCGGTCGGCGCGTCGGCGATGTTTGCTTTACTGTCGGCTTACGCTAGGCTGCTCGCGCCGTTGAGCGGTCTCGACATTTTCGCGTGGCGTATTGTGTGGACTGTTCCCGGGGCGTTAGTGCTGATCATGTTGCGCAAACGCCTGCCGATTCTCCGGCAACTTCTTTACCGCATGGTGACGGAGCCGACGCTCGGCGCGGCGATGGTTGTCAGCGCGGCTTTGCTGGGCGCGCAACTGTGGGTGTTCCTATGGGCGCCGCTGCATGGGCGCATGCTCGAAGTCTCGCTCGGCTATTTTCTGCTGCCGCTGGTGATGGTGCTGGTGGGGCGCTTCTACTATCGCGAGAGCCTCGACGGTCTGCAGTGGCTCGCTGTTATCTGCGCCGCGTTGGGCGTCGTGCATGAACTGTGGATGACGGGTGCCTTTTCGTGGCCCACCTTGCTCGTCGCGCTCGGCTATCCGCCGTATTTCGTGCTGCGCCGCAAAATCAACCAGGATTCGCTTGCCATGTTCACCGTTGAAATGGCGCTGCTGTTGCCCGCGGCGGCTGTGTTCATCATCATCGGTGGTTCGTTGACGATGATCGGCGGCCGTATCGACATGTGGTGTTTGCTGTTGCCGGGACTCGGCGCGCTCAGCACCATTGCGCTGGCTTCGTATCTGAAGGCGAGCCGTTTATTGCCGGTCGCCTTGTTCGGCATTCTTGGCTATGTCGAACCGGTGTTGCTCGTGTTTGTCTCGATCACGCTGCTCGGCGAGACACTCAGCGCCGCACAGTTAGCCACGTATGTTCCGATCTGGATGGCGGTTGCGCTGACGGCCTTGCATAGCGTGCGGCTCATTCGGTTTGCGCCGCGTTAATACGCCGCACGATCCGTATTGATCCGGGTTGCGCCGACCTGTGCCTCGATCGCTTCGCGCAACGCCGGCCGCCAGCCAAAACCGAACAATGCTTCAGCGAGGACGAATAGCGGCCCGATCAGCAGACCGATCACGTCGTCGACGAATGCCGGCTTGCGATGTTCGTAGGCGACGTGGCCGATGAACTGAAACACCCAGCCGACCACGAAGAGTCCGATGCCGGCGGCGAGCCAGGTGAGGGTAGTTTGCGCGGCGAGCCACTCCCCGCACGCGACGCACAGTACCGATACGACTGCCATCATCACGCCGAGCTGCACATCGAGCACGAGGTAATAGACAGTCGCTGCGGCGAACAACACCCACGCGGGCGACAACGCAAACGGCAGCGCGCCGAAACTGAAAGCAGGCCTGCTCAACAACACCGCCAGCGCCAGCACGATCATCGGAATGCCGATGAAATGCGTGGCGATATTGCGCCGGTCACGATGGTAGGCCGCGTATTGCGTAAGCTGTTGCGTCAGCGTTCTCATGGATGCCGCTCCTCAATCAAAGCCAGCATAATCGCGGGCAGCGGAATTTGAAACCATCGGGTAGCCGACAATCGGGCACGGATACCGTTCTATGACTGCGAGTTTTTCATCCAATGAGCTTGCCGTGCGGCTTGAACGCAGCGCGTGGTTTCGCTCGGCGCCCGCTGCCATGCGGGCGCAACTGATCGAAGCGGGCCGTGTCGAGCGCCTCGCGGCCGGTCAACGGCTCTTCACACGCGGCGATTCCGACGACGGCCTCTATTGCGTGCTCGACGGTCTCGTGAGAATTGGAGCGGCCAGTTCGGCCGGCAAAGAGGCGTTGCTCGCAGTCATCGAGCCGGTCAACTGGTTCGGCGAGATCGCGCTGTTCGATAATCGCCCGCGAACCCACGACGCGTATGCCGAACGCGATTCCGAGCTGTTTCATGTGTCGCGCGCCGCGCTTGCCGCGTTGCTCGAACGCACGCCTGAGTACTGGCATGCCTTCGGTTTGCTGTTGACGCAAAAGCTGCGCCTCGCTTTCGACGCCATTGAAGAAGCAGCCTTGCTTCCCGCCGCGCCGCGCGTGGCGCGACGCTTGTTGTTGATGGCTGGCGGTTACGGCGAACCCGGTGCATTGCGGCGCGTACTCAAAGTGCCGCAGGAGGACCTGGCGATGATGCTGGCTTTGTCGCGGCAGACCATCAATCAGGTGCTCAAGCAGTTCGAAGCGCAGGGTGCATTGAAGTTGGGCTATGCGGAAATCGAAATTGCCGATGTGCGAAAGCTCAGCGCGCTAGCCGAGCTGAATCCGGCAACGGATTGATCGCCTCGATCTACCCGTAAATCTACGCGCAAAGCGCGACGCTGCCTCCTCTATACGTCCACTCACGCGCCACCGCATCTTTATAAGCATTTTACGGCGCACCCCTATTTCTTTGGCGATTCGCTACACCAAGCCCGGTAAGGTCGAGGCACCCCCGGTCAGGAAGCGAACTTATGCATGGAAATAGCGCTCTGGATGGTGTCCAGGTACAACGAAACCTTCGCCGCAAAGTCGGCCTGAAGGTGATGTTCGCGGCGATCGTCTTCTCGTTCGCCGCGGCATCGCACGCCGCCGACGCGCAGTCGGCGTTGCCGTTGGCCGCTCCAACTGTCGCGAGCGACGCAACACTAGACACCGGCTTGCCGGCGCTCAGCGATATCACCGCCATGCTGCGCGCGCAGTTTCGCGTTGCGCCATTGGAATCCATGAAGATCGCTCGCGCGGTATTGATCGAAGCCGAGCGTCAAGCCATCTCGCCGGTATTGCTGCTTGCCGTGATGTCGGTCGAGTCGAGTTTCGACCGCCACGCGGTCAGCATCGCAGGTGCGCGAGGGTTGATGCAAGTCCTGCCCGCTGCACATCCGCAATTGATTGCGGGCACAACCGACTTATCCGATCCGGCAATCAACGTGCGGATCGGCTCGACCATTTTGCGCGGCTACCTCGATGAAAGCGGCGGCGATCTCGACGCCGCGCTCGTTCGCTACAGCGGCGGTGGTCGCGGTTACGCGCAGCGCGTCGTGCTGCGGATGCAGTGCCTGGACGCAAGTTTGCGCCACGAATGATGAACTCATTCGTGGCGCATTCCTCCTCGGACGTTGTTGTTGCTCCAGCGCTTTAGCGCTTTAGCTCATCGCTCCGGCAAACTCGGCGCGCAGATCCTGCAACCTGTCGCGCGCGGTGCCCAGACGCTCGACGAGTTGTGCCGACGCGCGCGTGATCGGCATACGCGTTTCGTCGGTCATTGAATGATCGAATGCCAGCATCGCCTTGATCGCGGACGGATTGGGCGCGGCGAACAGCAGACGCAATACGGGCAGCAAGCTTGCGAACAGATTGCGCTCGTCCGGGTCACGATCGGCGCGGATCAATTCCTGTACGGCAACCAGCAGGTCCGAGCAAACATGCGCGCTCGCCAGAATGCCACCTGTGCCGCCGTTGTGCAGACAGTCGTCCAATGCTTCATCGGTGCCGCACAGCACGTTGATCGGCAGGCCGCGCAGCTTGCTGAAATGGTCCTTCACGCATTCCTTGATTGCGACGATGTTGCTGTATTCGACCAAACGCGCAACCGTTTCAGGCGCGATCGTCACACCGGTCCGATGCGGCACGTCGTACAAAACGATAGGGCGTTCGGTGGCGAGTGCGGCCTGTTCGAAATGCCATTGCACGCCGGCCTGATCCGGACATACGTACGACGGCGGAGACACCAGATAGCCCGCGCAGTCCCAGCGCTCATAGCGCTGAATATCGTGCAGGACGTCGCGCGTATTGGCGCCGCCTACGCCGATCAGCATCGGCAGACGGGAGCCGATCACATCGGTCAGCGCCTGCAAGACGGTGAGGCGCTCGGATTCCTGTAACAAAGCGGCTTCGCCCGTCGTGCTCAAGGCGACAAAACCGCTGATCTCCGTGCGCAGGTAATAGTCCGCTAGGTGCTGCAACGCGTCGACATCGACTTCACCATTGCGAAACGGGGTAACGATGGGCAACCAGATTCCTGAGAACATGATTAGCGCGCCTTTGCGACGGCATGGCGGCGCTTCAATGGTCCGATGAGTGCTGCAGGGAGTGTCGAGATCAGCGTATGCAAGGTGAAATCGAGGTCGTCGAGCGCAATGTCGAGTTGCACGCGCACTTCTTCGCGCACGGCCTCCGTGCTGACCACATACACGCCGAGCGGCGAATGAAGCAGTGTGCGGAGCTGGGTGCCAGGAAGATCGTGCGGGGGATGAGGCAGGGTGATCTGCAAGCGGGCGCGAGCCGCGGGGAAGGGGATGACATTGTTGCGCTGGACCGGCGGCGCGCCGAGCGGCTGCGTTTCGAAGTTGTCGATTGATTGCGTGAGTGCCATTTGATGCGGCGTTCGTTGACGCCATGGTTGATCAAGACAGTTCGAGATTAGACGTCTACGGGTAAACGCAGTGCAAAAATTGGGGTATCCGCTGAAAAAATCGCGCGCACTAGACGAGTTGCTCGAAGTGAATCAGCAGCCGTGGCGGCAAGTTGTGTGCGCTTCAACCAGGCCCATGCGACGCGCCCATAAAAAAAGGCGAGTCGTGAGACTCGCCCTCCCTGAACGGCAGAGTTCGGCTTCGATTAACTACAGATGCCTGGCCGGTGCGTGCCGAAAGCCGATCACGTGTTATTGCGTTTTCGTCGTGTCGGTCTTTGCGCCGTCGGTTTTTGCCGGGGCATTGCTGGCCTCTTTCGCGCTCTCCGTCTTTGTCTTGCTTGCGCTTGTATCTACAGCAGTCTTCTTGGTGGCCTTATGGGTCTTTGCCGTGTGGCTGGCGGAAGCCTTTTTCACTTGCGACTTCGTTGCGGCCTTGGTCGGCGCTTTGGTCGTGGCGGTGCTTTCGTCCGTGGCGCTGGTTTGCGCGGCGGTGCTCGCCTTCAGATTCGCTTGACCGGCGGGTTGCGTTTGCGCAGGTTGCGCGGCCGCCGGTGCTGCGGTTTGTGCGAATGCGGTCGACACGACGAGAGCGGAAGCGAGAGCAGCGAAAAGCGTCTTCATGATGTAACTCCTGGTTAAACCGGTTGTTCTTTATGTCGCGGCTGAAATGTTTCAGCGCTGCCGGTTTAACGTTGGCCGGAAGACAGCAGTTGACGGCGCTCTGGTGACAAAACGTAACGGCGGATACATATCGGGGTTTTGAATCAGCCTGAAGCGGTTTCACCTCCCAGCCGCGAAGGCGACGCGGAAATCCCGTACCTTCGCGCCTGGGCAATTGCGTGAATGCGTGAATGCGCTATTGAAACGGATTCTGCACGACGCCCGGTTTCGCATCCGGCTCGTCCTTCACCTTCGCCGGCAGATTGGCCTGTGCCTGCAGTGCGGCCACTATCGCATCGATCGCTTCCTTCAGCGCCAGTGCCGCCTTCAACCCGCGCTGGTCCTGCGTCAACTCCAGCGTGCCGTTCAGCACTACGCGCGTGGTGCCGTTGCTGACGGTGAGTGCATCGCCCTGGATGTTGAGCACGTCGTCATCGTTCGAATAGGGTTTAAACACCTTTTAGTCCTCCCGGTCGCTGATCTTTGAGATTCTCCGGAATGCCCGGAAAACGGATACCCGATGCTGTCTCGAGTTCGTGAATCGTCCTGATGTCATAGCGGTTGGTCGAGACGTTGTCCACCACCACCGCGAACGCCATCTGCCGGGACGGCACGTAGACCACCTTGAACAATTGCGTCGGCACGAAGACGCGTGTCGGTCCAATGGTCTGCAATTGCTGGCCGCTGAAAATCGGCCCGGTGATGACATAGGTATCGTTGTACAACATTGCGATCTTGCGCACCGACGTTTCGATACGCGCCCACAAGCGCTGATTGTTCTCGCGATTTTGCGGCACGACGTTCGCCAGCGAAAACGATTGTGCCATCGCTTCCTGATTCCAGCGATTGCCTGCCGGACTCATGTGACCGCGATCGAAGCCGCTGCGTTTATAGTCCGCGAGCGTCGCGCCTTCGCCGTCGGGCAAGCGCGCGTCTTCGAAGAACTTGTTGGTGCGCACCATGTCTTTGGCGGCTTCGATATGGTCGCGCGTCAGATGCTCCGCGGACCACAAGGGACCATGCGTGATACCCGAATGCAGCACCGCGAAATCGCTATAGCAAAGCATGCGCGTTTTCGGCGCCATCTTCTGATTAGTCAGAACCGGCCATTGCGCATTCGGGGTGAACTGGGTGCAGGAGGGTGCCGCGCTCGCGTGAGCGGCAACGGCGAACAACAGACAGGCAAACCACTTCTTCATATGTCAGTCAGTTGATTGATCGGGGGCGCAAGTATAGCGTCGCGAGCCGGTGTCGAGTTACGTGGAACGCAGAAGAACATGAAGGAAGAAAGTGGCGTTGGCGCAGTGCCCGCAGCGATGAAAATGCTGCGAGCGGAAGAAGCCGAAGACGCGGAAGAAGCACGGCAAAAACCGCTGCACCAAAAAAAACGGGCCGCTTTGCAGCGACCCTAATGCGTGGAATTCAAACTCTACGTACGCAAACTTAAGACGGACTTAAGCGCGCGGAATGCGGAATGCGGAACGCGGAAATGTGGGCCGATGGTCGAACGCGCACACGAACCCACTCACCACGCGCGCAGGCAGCGCGGTTTGGATGGGTGGAAATTTCGACCGACGAAAAAAGCGCCGAAACCTAATTGCCGAAAACACTGTGTTCGGCGTGCACATTCTGGCGATCGACAGCTTGCAAACGCCAGAAACCGCTGGTCGGCGCGTGTGTCGGCAAGGCTGTCCACGCTGCGGCACCTTGCGCCGCGCTCACGCGTTGTTTGCGATCGACGTGCAATCCGCGCAGCGTGCACAGCGGCGCATCCGTGCTCGGCGCACAGAGGGTCGTCACGCCATTGTCGTCGTGTAACTCGCCCCACGGGGGCAGATCGATCCCTTGATGCGCTTCCCTCGACCACCGATGTTCGTCGGTGTCGAGCCATAACACAGCGTAGTCGTGGCTGACGGTGGGATCAGAACCGTTGATGAGGATGGTCAGGCGCATGGCAGTTCCGTACAAATTGCGAAGTAATGCTTTATCAGTCTATGTCGCGACGCGTGTTATGCAAGGCGAAAAGGCGCGGCGATCGGGCACGAAAAAAACTTACGCGCAGCGCGCATGGCTGTACGATAGCCGCGTCCGAAAGGCATTTCGTGGAGGCGGGCCATGCTGCGTCGATTGCTGCAACTCACGATGGTGGCGGGATGCCTCGGTGCGATATCGACGCTCAGTGCAGCCGCGGACAGTCCCCCCTTCGCCGCGCCCGCGCCGATCGTCTATGTGTCCGACTTCGACCTCGACGTGGCCAACGTGACACCTGACAGCGGACCGGGGCAACGTGTGCGCCGCCTGCGCGGTCTGTTGCCGAGTGGCCCAGGACCGATGGGCAAGGACAAGAATCCGCAGGACCACGCCAAGGACATCGTGAACGAGATGGGGGACGCGCTGACTGCGGACCTGAAAAAAGGCGGTGTCGACGCGCGCCGTATGGCGCCCGGCCAACCATTACCCGCAACGGGTTGGCAAGTGCGAGGCGTGTTTCTGAGCGTCGACGACGGCAATCGTCTAAGACGTGCGATGGTCGGTTTTGGTGCGGGTCAGAACAATATTCAAGTGGCGGTGTCGTGCGACAGCCTGGCGACGGCCGGTTTGCCGCCGCTCTACGAAGCCGTCGAAGAAGCCGACAGCAAGGGAAAGCCGGGCGCGGCGATCAAACTCAATCCGTACGTGATCGCGGCGAAGTTCGTGATGGCGAGCGGTGACGAGAAGAAGACGATCAAGAAGACCGCGCAGCAGATCTCAGATGCAGTGATTGCCAAGCTGCACGGGGTGGCGCAGTGATTGATGCACTGCTGCCCACCCCGACGTAATAGGCAAATGCGATAGGCAAGCGGCTCAGGCCAGATCCAGCGTGCCGGTCAAATCGCCAAGCGGCGCCAGGCCATTCTCCGCAAAAGCCCGATCTCGCAGAACGACCCCATCGAGCGGCGCCAGTCCATGCACGCGGCTAATCAGGCGAAGAATCGAATTGGTGTCGTACACCGTATGATCGACATACCCCTTCTTCGCCAATGGCGAAATCACTAACGCCGGAACCCGCGATCCCGGCCCCCAGCGATCGCCCTTCGGCGGCGAGACCGGGTCCCACCAGCCGCCGTTCTCATCGACCGTGACGACTACTACAGTATTGGCCCACTGCGGGCCGCGCTGAATATGCTCGATCACATTCGCGACGTGACGATCCCCCGATGCGACGTCCGCATACCCTGCGTGCATGTTCAGATCGCCCTGCGGTTTGTAGAACGTCACGGCCGGTAACCGCCCCGCGTCGATATCGGCGATCAGACGATTGGTGGACGCGTCGTCGCCGAGGCCCGCATCGCGCAGATACTTGCGCCGCGCGGCGGTGCCCGGCGCGTAATTGGTGAAGTAGTTGAACGGCTGATGGTGGTACTGGAAATCAGGCACCGCGCCCGTGTCCTGATGCTCCAACGCGTACTGCCACGCACCGCTGTACCACGCCCAGTCGACGCCCTTGTCCGTCAGCCGGTCGCCGATCGTCGCGTAGTTTTGCGGCGGCATCACGCGCGGATTCGACGGGTCGGCGAGCGCGGGATTGCCGCCTTCGGCCGGCCGCACGCTGCTCGGTTGGTAGGGCGGCGCCATCGTGTTGACGGCGTAGCCGTCGGCGGTAAACGCGCCGTCGTTGACGAATTTCGGCGGACCGTCGAGCGCGGACGCCGGCGAATCGGCCGCCACCTTGAGCCGTGTGCCGGTCGGATCGTCGCCTTCCACCACCGAGACCATCTTCTTCGCCGGACTGTTGTGGATGTCGGGATAGAACGGTGCCTGCGCGGAGATCAGGAAGATGTGGTTCAGCCACGAACCGCCGAAAGCCGCCATGAAGAAGTTGTCGCACAGCGTGTATTGCTGCGCGAGGTTCCACAGACGCAGCGTGTCGGCGGAATTGCGGTAGTGCCCCATCACCAGGCCACCGGCGTCGCCCCATGCAGCGAACTGATTGTTGCGCCCGGCGTTGATCTGCATCTGGTTCTGATAGAAGCGATGCACAAGATCGCGCGTGATCACACCATTCGGCAACGGTGCGCCTTGCGCGTCGGTAATATGGAACGGGCCGTTGCGCAGGTTGGCAATATCCTTCTGACCGATCATGTAGCGTTTGCCGTCCACCTCCTGCGCTTGCGGCACGAGGCCGCCCCAGATTGCCGGCAGGCGCGGCAGCGGCGTCTTGCCGTCGCGGTCGAGTTGCAGATAACGCTCGGCGCTCACCGCATCGAGCGGATACTGGACGCCGGGAAAGTTGCCGTACAGATTCGCGAAGCTGCGGTTCTCGGCGTAGATCACCACGATCTGCTTGACCTGGTCGCGTAACGCGGCGTCGAGCCGCATGTCAGCGGCACTGTGCGGCACCGTGCCGCTCGCGATACCTTGGTCAGTCTTGCACCCGGTTAGTGCCAGCCCGATGCCGAGCGCCGCGAGTCCGGTCAGGACACGGCGGCGTTCAGGATCGTCGGGGGTGTCGTCGGGGTTCGGCGGCAGGGTGGAGTCGTTGTCTGTCATCGGTATCTCTCGGAGTTTTGCGTGACGGGCGCTTCACAGCCAGAAAGCTACCGCTCGGGGCGGCGTGCGCGCGGCACCGGGTTCAGAATCGAGGTGGCCGGAAGGTTCCGGCACGGCTAGGGTAATCGTCGCTTCACGCGCCAACTGTTGTGCGTCGAGTCGACGGCGAGCAGAAGCCAATGTCGGGCGTCCACTGGATGACGCCGCTGAGTAGCGTAACCGTCAACGGTCAATTCGAGTTCATCGAAAGTCCGCCGATGGCAAGTGGCATGCGCGCCGGAACCGTCCGCGAATTCGACTATCGCCGCGGCCGCGCGGGCCGGCTCGGGCAGGTGCGCGATTTGCACTGCGCAGCCCGGATATAGATGTGAGTCGGCAACCTGGATCTGGACGGAATCGGACATGGGTATGGCCTCCGGACGCCTGGCGGGAGCCAAAGCGCGGCAGTGAGACCTCGCGCGATGGACCGCATCAAAGCATAGCACCGCGCGAAACGAAAATGACCGCCGTGTGCTTCGCGCTATCATGTTGATCTGTATCCGATGAACAGCAGAGACAACGGCAAAGACGGCAGCCAAGATGGCAAAAGAAGAGCAGACAGGAGCGGGACGCAAGCAAGCGAGGCCACGCGGCGCGACAGTTTCGACTCCACGAGACGACGCGGCGCGGTCCTTGGCGGACGGCGCCGATTCCCCCGATTCCACCGATGAAGAGAGCACCGGCGGATCGACTTATCTCGTGCCAGGGCTGGAGCGCGGCCTGCGCATCCTCGCCGAATTCAGCGCACGCGAGCCGATTCTGGGCGCGCCCGAATTGTCGAAGCGCATCGGCATTCCGCGCACCACTACATTTCGTCTGCTGCAAACGCTCGAAGCTTTAGGCTTTCTCGAGCGCGTGAACGGCGACCGTTATTTCCGTTTGAGCGTCGCGGTGCTGCGGCTCGGTTTCGAATATCTGAGTTCGCTCGAACTGACCGACGTCGGCACGCCGATTCTCGAACGTTTGCGCGACGCGACCGGCCTCAGCACGCATCTGCTGATCCGCGACCAGCGCGACGTGGTGTTCGTCGCCAAAGCGCAAACCCATGAGCCAATGTTCAGTTCGGTGAAGGTGCATGTCGGCACACGCTTGCCCGCGCATGCCACGGTGCACGGTCAGGTGCTGATGGGCGATTTGAGTTTCGAAGAATTGCGCCAGTTGTATCCCGAGCCGCAGCTCGAACGGTTCACCGAACGCACGCCGGCGACTGTCGAAGAACTGTACGGAAGAGTGCGCGAAAGCGCGGCGCTCGGCTACGCGTTGAGCGAAGCGTCTTTTGAACGTGGCATTTCAGTAGTGAGCGCGCCGGTGCGCGACCAAAGCGGCAAGATCACGGCCGCGTTGACGGTCACCATTCCCCGTTCCGATATCGGCGAAGCGGAAGAACGCGAACCGCTCATCATCGCGGTTTGCCAGGCGGCGCTCGAATTGTCCGAGCGGCTCAGCTATCGTCCGCGGCCGGATGATCCGACCGCGGCTCAAGCGCGTCGCAGATCGGTTGCGGCGAACTGATATCAGAACGAGTGGTGGATACCGGTCAGGAAAATCGTCTGGTTCCGGCCGCTCGACACACCCGCCGTAAAGAACGCGGCGTCCGTATTCGAGCCCGCGCGCTCATACAGCGCATTCACATACAACTGCGTCGACTTCGACAGCGCGTAGATATCGCCGATCTCGAACTGCGTCCAGCGATGGCCGGCCATCGTCGTGGTCGCGGCACCGCCGGCAACGCTGTTGAGCGGCGTGAACTGATAATTCGCGCCCACGTCGTAGCTCTGATACGTGTCCGAATGGCCGGACGATTCCAGCTTCACACGCGTGTACAAACCATGCACGAGCAGCTTGCCGAACTGGTATGACGCGCCCGCGCCCATGTTCTGGACCTTGCCCGCCGTGTAGTTAGCCGCCGCGACACCCTGGAAGCTGGTGATGCCCGTCGTCACGATCGACGGCGTACGGTCGTGCTCATTCGCATAGGTCGCGCCGGCCTTGAACGGACCGTTCGCATAGCTAAGCGCAAAGCTCAGTGTCTTGCCGGTCGAGAAGTTGGTCGTGTTGCCGAGACCCATCATCGCGCCGACCGAGAAACCGGCGAAACTCGCCGAGCGGAACTTCACCGAGTTGTCGAACGGCACCACGCCGGTGTCGGCGAGTTCGTCGATGTTGCCCGGGTGGAACGCGTACCAGCTCGCAGCCTGATAGGCCGTGCTCAGCGGACCCAGCACGTCGAAGCTGAAGGGCGTCTGATGGCCGAGTGTCACCGTGCCGAACTGGTCCGAACTCAATCCGACAAAAGCCTGGCGATTGAACAGCGTGCCCGCCTTGGCGAATGCCCCCGTGTTGGTATAGAAACCGTTTTCAAGTTGGAAAACCGTCTTAAGACCACCGCCCAGATCCTCGACGCCCTTCAGGCCCCAGCGGTCCGGCTGCATGTTGCCCTGCTCCTCGATCCACTTCGAATGGCCACCCGCATTGCTGATGTACGCAATACCGGCATCCAGGCTGCCGTATAACGTCACGCTGCTTTGCGCCCAGGCGCCAGTCGTTGCGCAGATTGCCGTCAAGCCGGCCGCCGCAATGATGTGCTTCACCGTTGGTTCTCCTGATCACACGACGGATAGCTCGCGCCGATTTCGTCGTCCCTGATCCTTGCTTTGGGTTGAATGCAGCTTCGGGTTTATGCGCCAAAACTGCTCCGCTTTGTGTTCCATCTATGGGCGTTTGTATCGCCTATGGAAAATTATAGTGAGTCTGGAAGCGGCCAAAATAAATTTTCGGACCCCGTACAAACCCGCATGCGGGCTGTTGCATTTGTCTGAAAATTATGGGCAAACCCAAGCCCAGAACGGCTCTCAAGCAAACAGGACCATTCACGTCAGTTCACGCAAAGCCGTGTTGTGAACGCCACAGTCGGTGTTTTCCCCTACCAGCCCAGATTTTTATTTTCTCGAGCCAAAGCCCCTCCTATAATTATCCATACACGAACTGCTGTTCCTTATATGGAACATAAGGCTTCAGGAGAAGGCGAGAAATGACTGAACAATGGCGCTGCGCCGGCCATGCCGGTGACCTGTCCGAAGACGCGCCGCTCGAGTTCAAACTCGACGGCACCGAAATCGGCATCTACAAGGTGGGCGATGCGCTGTATGCGCTGGAAAACGTCTGCCCCCATGCGTACGCGCTGCTGACGCAGGGCTTTGTCGACGGTGACACCGTCGAATGCCCGCTGCACGAGGCCGTGTTCCATATCCCGACCGGCAAATGCCTGAAAGAGCCGGGTGGCCGCGACCTGAAGATGTACTCGGTACGCCTCGCCGGCGAAGAAATCCAGATCAAGGTGGAATGACATGCGAGAACAAACCGTGAACTTCAATCCCTTCCTGAAGCCGTGGCTCGCGCCGCAGCCGAACAACGTTGCCGGCAAGGGCGTGATCGAAAAGCCGGGCGAGACCGAAAACTTCATCTGGCAAACGCGCAAGGCTGAGCCGACCCAGTATGAAAACGACTTCGGCGATGCGTTGGAAAAAGTTTTCGAAGCCGGCGCGAATGAGTTGCAGGAAGTCGTCGACGGTTTGAACCGCGTGGGCTTCCGCACGCCGGAAGGCAATGCGTGGGATGCCGATCGCCTTGCCGCCGAATTCCGCCTGCTCGCTGAATAAGCGCGCTCTCCCGCACACGTCTCTTCGCTTTCGCATCCGGAGTCTTTTCATGACGTCCCCCAATACAACGACTCAAGGCGCGGCCGACCCGATTCAGTCCTATCTGAACCGTGGCCTGCGCAACTACTGGTATCCCGTTGCACCGAGCTGGCAAGTCGGCGACGCGCCGGTCGGCGTCACGCGCCTCGGCGATCAGATCGTGCTGTGGCGCGACAAGGAAGGCAAAGTCCGCGCGCTCGAAGACCGCTGCCCACACCGCGGCGCGCGTCTGTCGCTCGGCTGGAACCTCGGCGGCAGCGTCGCGTGCTGGTACCACGGCATTGAAATCGACGGCGGCGGTACGGTCACGAAGGTGCCGGCTGTCTCGAACTGCCCGCTGGAAGGCCAGAAGTGCGTGAAGTCATATCCGGTCGAAGAGCATGCCGGTGCGATCTTCCTGTGGTTCGGCGACGAAGCACATAAGGAATCCGCGCCGCTCGTGCTGCCGGAAGAACTGGTGGGCGACGAGTACGCGAACTTTCTGTGCATGTCGAACTGGAAGTGCAATTACCAATACGCGATCGACAACGTGATGGACCCGATGCACGGCGCCTATCTGCACGCGACGTCGCACTCGATGGCTGAAGGCGACAAGCAGGCCGATATGCGCGTGCGCAAGACCGAAACCGGTCTGATGTTCGAAAAGGTCGGCCAGCGTGACGTGAATTTCGACTGGGTCGAGCTCGGCGAAACCGGCGCGCTGTGGATGCGCCTCGCGATTCCGTACAAGAAGAAGTTCGGCCCGGGTGGCAACTTCGGGATCATCGGCTTTGCTACGCCGGTCGACGAAAACAATTGCCAGGTTTACTTCTGGCGCACGCGCAAGGTGTCGGGCTGGCAGCGCGACGCATGGCGCTTCATGTATCGCAACCGTCTGGAAGGTCTGCACTGGGCCGTGCTGGAACAGGATCGCTATGTTCTCGAAAGCATGGCGCCGAATGCACGCGAGCACGAATTCCTCTATCAGCACGACGTCGGCATGACGCGTGTGCGCCGCATGTTCCGTCAGCGCGCGCAGCAGCATTTCGCTGAACTGGACGCGTATCACGCTCAAGCCGCTCAGGCCGGCGCCGCGCACACCGAAGCAGCAGGCCACAGCCATGCATAACGAAGCGTCCCCGGCATTGGCTGCACTCCAAGGCAGGCGCGTTCTCGTGACGGGCGGCGCGCGCGGCCTCGGCGCGGCGTTCGTTCGCTCGCTGGTGCAAGCCGGCGCGCAAGTCGCGTTCGGCGATGTGCTGCATGACGAAGGCCGGGCGCTCGCGGCGTCGCTGGTCGAGCAAGGCCATGCAGTGACGTATCTGCCGCTCGATCTCGCCGACCCCGCCAGCATCAAGCAGTTTGCCGATCGGGCCGCGGCTCAACTCGGCGGGCTGGACGCGCTGATCAACAACGCAGCGATCACCAACTCGGGCGGCAAGTTCGCCGACGAGTTGTCGATCGATACGTGGGACGCCGTGATGAACGTCAACGTGCGCGGCACGTGGCTGATGAGCACCGCCGCATTGCCGTATCTGCGCGACTCGGGCCGCGGCAGCATCGTCAACATCGCGTCGGATACAGCGATGTGGGGTGCGCCGAAGTTGCTCGCGTATGTCGCGAGCAAGGGCGCGGTGATTTCGATGACCCGCTCGCTGGCTCGCGAATTCGGCGCACATCAAGTGACGGTCAACGCCATCGCACCGGGTCTCACCGAAGTCGAGGCCACCGCCTACGTGCCCGCCGAACGTCATCAGTATTACCTGCAAGGCCGCGCGCTCACGCGCGCACAAGTGCCCGACGACGTCACTGGGCCCGTGCTGTTCCTGTTGTCCGATGCCGCGCGCTTCGTGACTGGCCAGTTGCTGCCGGTCAACGGCGGCTTCGTGATGAATTGATCTTGTCGAATCGAAAGGAGAAAGAGATGGCGGACGCCGATATCGAACGCAAATCGTGGGAACAACCCGCGGACGCGAGCTTTGCACAATGGTTGGACAGCCGCGTCGCGCGCCTGGAAACGCGTCGTTATGACTGGGATGCGCTGAAGTTCCAGGCCGACTACGACCCGAAATATCGCCGCGCGCAAATGCGCTATGTGGGCACGGGCGGCACGGGCGTCGCGAAGGACATGAACACGGTGCCCGCAGGCGGCTTCACGTTTTCGACGATGGTGATCCCGGCCGGCAACATCGGTCCGAGCCATATCCATATGGATGTCGAAGAAATTTTCTTCGTGCTGCGCGGCAAGATGAAGGTGATCTGCGAGAAAGACGGTGAAACGTGGGAAGCCGTGCTCGGCGAGCGCGATCTGATCTCGGTGCCGCCGGGCGTGTATCGCACGGAAGTGAATATCGGTGAAGAAGATGCGTTGATGTGCGTGATGCTTGGTGCAGCCAAGCCGATTACGCCGACGTATCCGCCGGATTCTCCTTTGGCCAAGCTTAAGCGCTAAGCCCTCAAGTTCGCTTTGAAAACACCCGCGAAGGAAATCATGTCCGCAGTCCCGTCCACTACCGTCGATCAGAACGCTACGCTCGAAGCGCGCCTTGCACGCTTTCCCGCGCAGCAGATCTGGCTGGCATCGCAACGCGCGGTGAGCTATCGCGACGTGGATGGCGCCGAGAGCGAAGCACTGCCTTTGGTGCTGCTTCACGGTATCGGGTCGGGTGCGGCTTCGTGGGTGCAGCAGTTTGAAGTGCTGGGTGAGACGCGCCGTGTGCTGGCGTGGGATGCGCCGGGGTATGGCGCATCGACACCCGTAGAAGCCGATTCGCCCGTAGCAAGCGATTACGCGACTGTACTGAAGGAATGGCTGGACGCGCTTGGCATTGAACGCTGCGTGCTAGTGGGTCATTCCCTTGGCGCGATCATCGCCGGTGCATTTGCTGTGGCGAATCCGCAGCGCGTGGGCGGCTTGCTGTTGTTGTCGCCGGCTGGCGGTTATGGCGCTTCGCCGGCGGAAGTGCGTGAGACCAAACGCGATCAGCGTCTTGCCATGATTAACGAACTCGGCCCGCAATGTCTCGCCGAAAAACGCAGCACCAATATGTTGTCCACCCACGCGAGCGACGAAGCCCGCGGATGGGTGCGTTGGAACATGTCGCGCGTGATCCCGCAAGGCTATGCGCAAGCGACGCATCTGCTCGCCAACGCCGATCTCGGCAGCGATCTCGCGCGCTACAGAGGCCGCATCAGCGTCGCGGTCGGTGCCGAGGACACCATTACGCCCCCCGAAGCCTGCGAGCGACTTGCTCTCGCCGCCGGCACCAAACTGCAAGTCGTGCCGCGCGCCGGGCACGCCGGCTACATCGAAGCACCCGCCGCGTACACCGCGATCATCGACACGTTCTGCCGCGCAAGCGACGGACAACGGAGCCAATGAATGACGTCCGACACGCATGACATGGTTAGCGCCGAGCGCGACGCGGACGACGACCGCAACGACGCAGACACCAGCAGCGATATCAGCTATCGCGTGCCGGGTCTGGAACGCGGTCTGAAGATTCTGACGGAGTTCTCGCCACGCGAACCGGTTCTCGGCGCACCGGAATTATCGAAGCGCCTGAAGATTCCCCGCACGACGGTGTTCCGTCTGCTGCAAACGCTCGAATCGCTCGGCTTTCTCGAGCGCGCCGATAAGGACCGCAACTATCGCCTCGGCGTCGCGGTGCTGCGGCTCGGCTTCGAATATCTGAGCTCGCTTGAATTGACCGACCTCGGTTTGCCGATCATCGAAGCGCTGCGTAACGACACCGGCCTCACCAGCCACATCGTGATTCGCGACGGACGTGACGTCGTGTTCGTGGCCAAAGCGCAAAGCCATGCGCCTATTTTCAGCTCGGTGAAGGTGAACGTCGGCACGCGCCTGCCGGCTCACGCGACGACGCACGGCCAGGTGCTGATGGGCGACATGACGCTCGACGACTTGAAGAAGCTCTATCCGGAGCCGGAACTCGAACGCTTCACGAAACAAACGCCGGCCACGATCGACGATCTGTACGAACGCATTCGCGATGACGCCAAGCGCGGCTACGCGATCAGCGAGTCGTCGTTCGAACGCGGCATTTCGGTGGTGAGCGCGCCGGTGCGCAACGACACGGGCCGCATCGTTGCCGTGATTACGACGACGATTCCGCGCCACGAGATCGATGCGTCGCTGCTCGACAGCGGCCTGATCGACAAGGTTCGCCGCGCGGCTGACGAACTCTCGCAGCGGCTCAACTATCGGCCGACGGGTAGCTCGAACTCAGGCGCGAAATACTTTAAGGCACTGGGGCTCAAATGATTCAAATCGACTTGACCGGACAGGTAGCGGTGGTGACGGGCGGTTCGTCCGGCATCGGCCTTGCGACTGCCGAATTGTTTCTGCGAGCAGGCGCTTCGGTTGCGATCTGCGGGCGCGACAGCGAACGTCTCGCGCAAGCGGAAGCATCGCTGAAGGCGCAGTTTCCGCAAGCGCAATTGCTGGCGCAAACCTGCGACGTGCTAGACGCGGACGAGGTCGCAGCGTTCGCGCAAGCTGTGCAAGCGCGTTTCGGCCGCACCGACATGCTGGTGAATAACGCCGGCCAGGGTCGCGTGTCGACGTTCGCCGACACCACCGACGACGCCTGGCGCGAAGAACTCGACCTGAAGTACTTCAGCGTGATCCGCCCGACCCGCGCCTTCCTGCCGATGTTGCGCGACGCCGCCGGGTCTGGCAACAACGCGGCAGTGGTCTGCGTGAACTCGCTGCTTGCACTACAACCCGAGCCGCACATGGTGGCGACTTCGTCGGCGCGTGCCGGCGTGCTGAGCCTCATCAAATCGCTAGCGGTGGAACTCGCACCGCAGCGCATTCGCGTGAATTCGATTCTGATCGGCATCGTCGAATCGGGTCAATGGCGCCGCCGTTACGCGAAAGAAGCGCAGTCGGGCCAGAGCTGGGAAGACTGGACCGCCGAACTGGCGCGCAAGAAAAACATTCCGCTAGGCCGCTTCGGCAAACCCGAAGAGGCCGCTCAAGCGCTCTTTTATCTGGCTACGACGCTGTCGTCCTATACGACGGGCAGTCACATCGATGTTTCTGGAGGCGTTGCACGACATGTCTAACAAAACCACCGTTGGCGAACTGATCGCCGCTTTTCTCGAGCAATGCGGCGTTCAAACCGCATTCGGCGTGATCTCGATCCACAACATGCCGATTCTCGACGCGATCCACAACCGCGGCAAGATTCGCTACGTCGGCGCACGTGGCGAAGCGGGCGCGGTGAACATGGCTGATGGCCTGGCGCGTGTCTCCGGCGGCCTCGGTGTTGCATTCACCAGCACGGGCACTGCCGCGGGTAACGCTGCCGGCGCGATGGTCGAAGCACTGACCGCTGGCACCGCGTTGCTGCATGTGACGGGCCAGATCGAAACCGAATACCTCGACAAGGACCTCGCCTATATCCACGAAGCGCCGGATCAATTGTCGATGCTGTCGTCGATCTCGAAGGCCGCGTTCCGCGTGCGCTCGGTCGAAACCGCATTGCCGACCATCCGCGAAGCCGTACGTGTCGCGCAAACCGCGCCGAGCGGCCCGGTCAGCGTCGAAATTCCGATCGACATTCAAGCCGCCGAAATCGAATGGCCCGCCGATCTGGCCGCGCCGCACGTCACCACGCTCACACATTGCAGCCAGCGTGTCGTGCAACTCGCGGATCAACTGGCGAATGCGAAGCGTCCGCTGTTGTGGCTCGGCGGCGGTACGCGCCACGCACGTGCTGCGGTTGAACGTCTCGTGGCGTTGGGCTTCGGGGTGGTGACCAGCGTGCAGGGCCGTGGCGTGTTGCCGGAAGATCATCCGGCGACGCTCGGCGCGTTCAACGTGCACTCGGCAGTCGAGAGCTTCTACAAGACGTGTGACGCGCTGGTGGTGGTCGGTTCGCGTCTGCGTGGCAATGAAACGCTGAAGTACAAGCTGGCGTTGCCGCAACCGCTGTATCGCATCGACGCCGACGCGCTCGCCGACAACCGCGGCTATCGCAACGACATGTTCATTCACGGCGATGCGTCGGCTGTTCTCGAAGAACTCGCGACGCTGCTCGAAGGCCGTCTGAAAGTCGATCCGACGTTCGCACAAGACCTGGCTGCCGCGCGCGAAAGCGCCGTCGCCGATGTTGGCAAGGGTCTCGGCCCGTACAAGCGCCTCGTCGACGCGCTGCAGCAAGCCGTGGGCCGCGACTACAACTGGGTGCGCGACGTCACGATCTCGAACAGCACGTGGGGTAACCGCATGCTGAAGATCTTCTCGCCGCGAGCGGGCGTTCATGCACTCGGCGGCGGTATCGGCCAGGGCATGCAGATGGGTATCGGCGCAGCACTCGCCGGCAATGCCGCGAAGACCGTATGCCTGGTTGGCGACGGCGGCCTGATGGTCAACGTCGGCGAACTCGCAACGGCCGTGCAGGAAAACGCCAACGTGATGATCGTGCTGATGAACGATCAGTGCTACGGCGTGATCCGCAACATTCAGGACGTGCAATACGGCGGCCGCCGCTGCTACGTCGATCTGCACCAGCCGGATTTCGCGCAGTTCTGCGAGAGCCTGAAACTCACGCACTACCGCATCAAGTCGCTCGACCAGGCCGAGGAGATCATCCGCGAGGGTATGGCGAAGACCGGTCCGGTGCTGGTTGAAGTGGACATGCTGTCGGTCGGCTCGTTCGCCACCGCGTTCGCGGGCCCGCCGGTCAAGGAAAAGGAGCCGGAACATGCGTGAGACCGGCTACGCGGGGCATCACGCGCCCGTCGACGTCGCGATGATCGGCTTCGGCGCGATCGGCCAGGCGGTGTATCGCTCGGTCGAGTCGGATCCGACGGTGCGCGTGTCGCATGTGATCGTGCCGGAGCGTCATATGGCGTCGGTGCGTGAAGTGGTGGGCGCGTCGGTCGATGTGGTCGCCTCCGTGTCCGCGTTGAGCAGTCAGCCGCATTTCGCGCTGGAATGCGCTGGGCACAGCGCACTGGTCGATCACGTGGTGCCCTTGCTGAAAGCCGGTACGGATTGCGCGGTCGCGTCGATCGGCGCGCTGTCCGACATGATGTTGCTGGACGCGCTCTCCGCTGCGGCCGATGAAGGCGACGCAACGTTGACGCTGTTGTCGGGTGCAATCGGTGGCGTGGACGCATTGTCTGCCGCCAAGCTCGGCGGCCTCGACGAAGTGCTGTACACGGGCCGCAAGCCGCCTTCGGGCTGGCTCGGCACGCCCGCGGAACAGCTCTGCAATCTGCACACGCTGAGCGAAGAGACGGTGATTTTCGAAGGCAGCGCGCGCGAAGCGGCGCGCCTGTATCCGAAGAACGCCAACGTCGCAGCGACGATCGCGCTGGCTGGCCTGGGTCTGGACCACACCATCGTCCGCCTGATCGCGGACCCGAACGTATCACGCAACGTGCACCGTATCGTGGCGCGCGGCGCGTTCGGCGAGATGTCGCTGGAAATGTGCGGCAAGCCGCTGCCGGACAACCCCAAGACGTCCGCACTGACCGCGTACAGCGCGATCCGTGCGTTACGCAATCGCGCGGCCCGCTGCGTGATTTAAGACATTCGCTGATTAGCTGAAGCAAACCGGAACGACCGACATGACTCACTTCGATACCAGCCTCGTGCCCACCGGCGATATTTTCATCGGCGGCGAATGGCGGCAAGGGCGTGGCAACCCGTATAAAAGCCTGTATCCGGCGGATCAGTCGGTCAACATGGAAATCTCGACGGCGAATGCCGACGACGCCCGTGAAGCCGTGGAAGCCGCGGATATCGCTTGGCGCCGTGCGGATTGGTCGGGTTTGAAGCCGCATCAACGCGCGCTGGTTCTGTATCGCATCGCTGATCTGATCATGGCGCGTCACGAAGCGCTCGCGCAATTGCAGCGTCGTGACAACGGAAAGCCGATTGGCGAAACGCGCGTGCTGGTGGCGAGCGCTGCGAACACTTTCCGCTATTTCGCGGCGTGCCTCGAAACGCTCGACGAAGAAGTCACCCCCTCGCGTGGCGACTATCTGACGATGAGCATTTACGAGCCGATCGGTGTGATCGCGGCGATTACGCCGTGGAATTCGCCGATTGCTTCGGATGCGCAGAAGCTGGCTCCGGCGTTGGCAGGCGGCAACGCTGTGGTGCTGAAGCCGGCTGAAGTCACGCCTTTGGTCTCCTTGGCGCTGGCTCGTATTTGCGAAGAAGCCGGTGTGCCGAAGGGTGTCCTGAGTGTCGTGCCGGGTAAAGGCTCGGTGATCGGCGACGTGCTGGTGCGCCATCCGTTGGTCAAGAAAGTGTCGTTCACGGGCGGCACCGAAGTCGGCCGCGGCATCGCGCGCATTGCTGCGGACAAGCTGATGCCGGTCTCACTGGAACTCGGCGGCAAGTCGCCGACCATCGTGTTCGATGACGCCGACCTGGATCATGCAGTGAACGGTGTGCTGTACGGTATTTTCAGTTCGTCGGGCGAAGCGTGTATCGCGGGCTCGCGCCTGTTCGTGCAGCGCTCGATTTACGACGCGTTCATGAAGCGTCTCGCGGAAGGTGCACGCAAGCTACGCGTCGGCGATCCGTCGCGTACTGAAACGCAGATGGGTCCGCTGATTACCGCGGCACATCGCGAAACCGTCGAACGCTACGTCGCGTTGGGTCTGGAAGAGGGCGGCCGCCTTCTGTGCGGCGGCGAACGTCCGGTTGGCGATGGGCGCGAACAGGGTACCTATTTTCAGCCGACGATCCTCGAAGGTCTCACGAACGACGCCCGTATCTGTCAGGAAGAAATCTTCGGCCCGGTGCTGGTCGCCATGCCGTTCGACGACGAAGCATCGCTGCTGAAAGAAGCCAACAACAGTGTGTTCGGCCTCGCCGCCGGCATCTGGACGCTCGATTACAAACGCGCCTACCGGATCGCCCGTGCGCTCGAAACCGGCACCGTGTGGATCAACACCTACAAGCTGTTCTCGATCTCGACGCCGTTTAGCGGCTGGAAAGAGAGCGGCATGGGACGCGAGAAGGGCCGACTCGGCATCCGCGAATACATGCAGCAGAAAAGCCTCTACTGGGGCTTGAACGACGCGCCGCTGGCGTGGGCGAACTAATACGCGAAATACGCAAGAGGCACGTTATGACGATTCTCGGCATTGAACAGATTATTTACGGCGTGACGGATCTCGCCACCTGTCGCCGCTTTTTCGCGGACTGGGGCTTGAAAGAAGTCGCGCACGACGAAACCCGTGCACGCTTCGAAACGCTGAACGGTTGCACGATTCTTGTGGTCGATGCGAACGACCCGTCGCTGCCGCCCGCGTTCGAAGAAGGTCCGACGCTGCGTGAAGTGACGTGGGGTGTGGCAACGAAAGCCGAACTCGACGAACTACGCGGCCGCTTTGCGGGTCAACCGGGCCACTTCGAAACGGAAGACGCTGTAGGTTGTATCGATCCGAACGGTATGGCGATTCGCGTTGAAGTGACCCGCAAGCGTGCGCTCGACATTCACGGTTCGCCGTCGAACGTGTGGGGTCAGACGTTGCGCGTCGATCAACCGTCGCCGATTTACGACCGTGCTGAGCCGGTTGAAGTGGGGCACGTGGTGTTCTTTACGAACCAACTCGCGGCACAAGAGAAGTTCTACCGGGAACTGCTCGGCTTCGAAATGTCGGACCGCTATCCAGGCCGCGGCGCGTTTATGCGTTGCGCGCCGCACGGCGGCCACCACGACATTTTCCTGCTGGCCTTGCCGGGCGGTAAGCGCGGCCTGAATCACGTCGCGTTCACTGTGCGCGATATCCACGAAGTGTTCGGCGGCGGCATGCATATCAGCCGCTGCGGTTGGGATACGCAACTCGGTCCGGGACGTCATCCGGTTTCGTCGGCTTACTTCTGGTACTTCCAGAATCCGGCCGGCGGCCTGATCGAGTACTACGCCGACGAAGACCAGCTCACACCCGAATGGCAGCCGCGAGATTTCGAACCGGGCCCGACCGTATTTGCCGAATGGGCGATCGACGGTGGCATTGACGGTAATACGCGTCGCCAGAAAAACGCGAAGGCGCCGGAAGGCAAGTTCATGACGGAGCGGAAAAATGACTGACGCTGCTGCTGCAAAGGCTCAAGCTGCACACGCCGGACTCGAAGCGCCGCGCACGATCGTCGTGATCGGCGGCGGCCAGGCGGCGGGTTGGGTCGTGAAGACGTTGCGCAAGGAAGGCTTCGACGGCCGCCTTGTGATGATCGCCGATGAGATCCATCTGCCATACGAGCGTCCGCCGTTGTCGAAGGCCGTGCTCTCAGGTGACGCCGATATCGAAACCGTGCGCCTCGTGAAGCCCGAAGATTTCGAAGCGCTAAACGTCGAAACATGGCAACCGGAGTGCGCGACGTCGATCGATCGTGAACAGCGCATCGTGCGCACGCAGTCGGGCCGCGAAGTGCAATACGACCGGCTTGTGATTGCAACCGGCGGCGCGGCGCGCCGTTTGCCGGACGCGCTGGTGAAGACCTCGCACGTCACCTATCTGCGTACGCTCGACGAAGCCGTCGCTTTGGGCGAACGCCTGCGTGCAAGCAAACGCGTGCTCGTCGTTGGCGGTGGCTGGATCGGCCTCGAAGTTGCCGCGACCGCGCGCAAGCTGGGCGTGGAAGCGACGGTAGTGGAAGGCGCGCGGCGTCTGTGCGCTCGCTCGTTGCCGCCGATGGTGTCGGATTTCCTGCTGCAACTGCATCGTGAAAATGGTGTGGACGTGCGTTTGAACGCATCGCTCGTGTCGGTTGCCGATCATCCAAACGACGCCAACCGCATTCGCGCAACGTTCGCTAACGGTTCCACATTGGACGCCGATTTCGCGGTCGCCGGCATCGGCCTCACGCCGCACACGGCACTCGCGGAAGCCGCGGGTATCAGGGTGGAAGACGGCATCGTCGTCGATCATTTCGGTGCGACCGACGACCCGCGCATCTTCGCGTGCGGCGACGTTGCGAATCATCCGAGCGCGTGGTTGAAGCGCCGCGTACGGCTCGAATCGTGGGCCAACGCGCAGAACCAGGCGATCTCGACGGCGAAGGCGTTGCTCGGCAATTTCGAACCGTATGCGGACATTCCGTGGTTCTGGTCCGATCAATACGACGTCAATCTGCAAATCCTCGGCGACATTCCGGGAGATGCGCAACTCGCCGTACGCGGCGATCTGCCAGGCAAACACGCCACGCTCTTTCATCTGGAAGACGGCACGATTCGCGGTGTCATCGCCATCAACACGCCGCGCGAACTGAAACTGTCGCGCAAATGGATGAACCAGGGCCGGACTATCGACCTTGCCACCCTGACCGACGCCTCAACGGCGCTTGCCTAACCACACCTACGGACGGCACCACGGCATGAGAACCATCGACAACACCATGGGGGACCGCAGCAGCGCCGGTGTCTCAGGCCCCGTGACCCGGGGCTCGATCATCGCGCGTCTCGAGCGCTTGCCGAAGAATGCGATGCAGGTGCGCGCGCGCATACTGATCGGTCTCGCGACGTTCTTCGACGGTTTCGACGTGATCGCAATCGCGGCCACGCTGCCGATCCTGATTGCGAAGTGGCATCTGACGCCGTGGGAAATCGGCTTCCTGATCGGTTCCGGTTCGGTCGGGCAGTTGATCGGCGCGTTTGTGTTCCCGTGGTACGCGGAGCGTAAAGGCCGCGTGAAGGCGATTGCGTTGAGCTCGGGGATCATCGGCATTACGAGTATTGCGTGCGGCTTTGCGCCGACCTTCGCGGCATTTGTCGTGCTGCGCGTGATTCAGGGGCTCGGGCTTGGTGGCGAATTGCCGGTGGCCGCGACCTATATCAACGAGATCAGCCGTGCACATGGCCGTGGCCGTTTCGTGCTCTTGTATGAAATCGTTTTTCCGGTTGGTTTGCTTGCGTCGAACGCGTTGGGTGCGTGGATCGTGCCGCGTTTCGGTTGGCAAGCGATGTACTTCATCGGCGGCATGCCGTTGATTCTGTTCTTCGTGCTGCGCAAACTGGTGCCGGAATCGCCGCGCTGGCTGGCCGAACGCGAACGGATGGCCGATGCCGATACTGCAGTGCATGCTTTCGAACGCGCTGTGAAAGGTCCGCTTCCGCCGGTTGCCAATGCGGCCGAGTTCGACACGATGGCCAATCGCCATCCGAAGCGTCGTATGAGCGACCTGTTTGGCCCGGCGTATCTGAAGCGCACGATGGCTGTAGCGATGCTGTGGATTACGTGCGGCTTCATTCAGTACGGTCTGTCGACCTGGCTGCCGACGATCTATCGCACGGTTTATCACGCGCCGCTGCAACTGGCGTTGAATCTGGCGGTGGCGGCTTCGGTGCTGGGCGTGGTGGGTTCGCTGACCTGTGCGCTGCTGGTCGATAAGGTGGGGCGTAAGCCGATTATCAATTTGTCGTTCGTGGCGTGCGCGCTGTCGCTGTTGCTGGCGGGTGTGTTCCACAACTCGTCGGTGTATGTGGTGGCGACGTGTTGTGCCTTCTCGCTTGGGTTCCTTGCTTGCGGTTTCATCACGGCGTATGTATACACGCCGGAGCTGTATCCGACGAGTATCCGTGCGATGGGCTGCGGTGTGGGCGGCGCGTGGCTGAAGGTGGCGGCGATCTTCGCGCCGGCGATCGTGTCGAAGACGATGATCGGTGGCAATCTGGAAGTGGCGTTTTATATTCTCGCGGCTGTGCCGTTCATAGCGGCGATTGCGGTGCACTTTCTCGGGATTGAGACCAAGGGGAAGGTGCTGGAGCAGCTCGAGGCTTGATGCCTTCTAGCGTGTGATGAGTTTGATGGGCAGTTGATGTTGTACCGCAATGGCAGGAAGGCGAGGGGCGCACTGGGTGGTGCGCCCTTTGCTTTTTGCAGCAGCTCTGCACAGAGTAATTCATGCGGTTCATTGACAAATGGATACGCGCATTCGGTTCGCCAGTTTGCGCTTGCTCAACGACCCCTCAACTCTTCTTCTCCGCGTAGGGAATTTACTACTCAATCAGAGAACCATCCTCTATCAATTCGATTCGATCTTCAGTAACTTCCAGTTAATTAGTAAACCTATAAAAAGTGGAAGATGTCGATGATCGGATTGTCCAGGCGTTCATACAACTGTGCCGAGGTCCGGCGCAAAAATCGGCGAGCGCTCGTCCCATTGTTCGCAGCGGGTTGTTGCGCCGCGGCTTGTTTGCTGATGCCCATGATGGCCGCCCAGGCGGACGACATCACCTATGGATACGACGCATTGGGTCGGCTCACCTCGGTGACTGTCTCGGGCGCCACGGCGTATTACGACTACGACGCGGCCGGCAATATCACGGCGATTCGTCGGCAGGGTGCGATGTCTGCGGCGGCACCCGTGAATCGTGCAGGTTCCCTGCAGGCATCGGATGCCGGCGATTTGCCGGTTTCGACTGTCCCGTCTCGGGCCAGCGCGCGGTAGACCCGCACGGTCGATTCCTTCCCCAGTCTCCTTCGGACCCTTATGCGATCAATCGATGCCCTTGCGGCGCGTCGCGCGCTGCTGCGCCCGTTCGTGCTGTTCTTCCTTGCGATGTTGTCGTGGTTCGTGGCGCCGAACGCGCTCGCCGACTGCGACACCCGTTATATCGCCGCAGGCGCCTACCCCGCCAGTCCGCAATGTCCGCTGAAAGCCGCAGCGGCAGACTTCGGCGGCATGGGCGGCTACGTATGCGGCGATCCGAACGTGATCGCGGCTTACTGCAGCGGACCGGCGGGCACCGACAGCACTGAACCCGTATCGATGGAAGGCGGCATGCCCGACAACGGTGATAACTGTTCGGACGATTCCACCGCAGGCTGCGGCAACAGCACGTCGGGTGCCGAGCCCGTCAATCTGTACACGGGGCAGTTCTATTTCTTCGCCCACGATCTGGCGGTTGCCGATACGATTGCGCTCGACCTCGCGCGGGTCTACCGCAGTGGCGCTTACGACAACGCCGGGAAGCCACTGGTTGGCGCGTTCGGCGTGGGCGGCGGACTGACGTTCGACACGATCCTCGCGATGAGCAGGGACCGGCAGCGCTTCGAGCTGCGTCAGGCAACGGGCATTCGCGTGCCGTTCACGCCTCGCGCCGGTAGCAACGGCAACGGTTGGGACGACCTGACAAGCCCCGGCGAGTACTACCGCGCCCGCATCGACGCCGCAGGCAGCACCGGCATGACGCTCAGCCTGCGCGACGGGCGGGTGCAGCGCTTCACGTCGATTGGCGGTGTGTACCGTCTGAGTCGCATCGAAGACCGCAACGGCAATGCGCTTGTGATTTCACGCGATAGCAAAACCGGAGCAATCACCAGCGTGACCGGCACGAACGGCCGCACGCTGACGTTCACCTCGATTGTAGGTGCGCGCGGCACATCGCTCATATCGCGCGTGACTGATCAGTTGAGCCGCCAGGTGAATTATCAGTACGACAACCAGGATCGCCTCACGCAGGTGACCGACGCAGGCGGCGGCATATGGAAGTACGGCTGGGACAGCAAATCACGGCTGGTGACGGTCACGGACCCGGAAGGCAATCTCCAGGTGACCAGCACCTACGACGACAGCGACCGCGTGGTTGCCCAGAAGCTTGCGGACGGCAGCACTTTCGCGATCGCCTACACGGTGACCGGCGGCAAGGTCACGCAAACCGAAGTGACGGACCGGCGCGGCAGCATCCGCCGTCTCGAGTTCGACACGAATGGCCGCGTGGTGCGCAACACCTATCCGGCAGGGCAGCCGGCGCAGCAGGTGCAGACGTTTGCGTACGACGCGACGGGCCGGGTGACGAACCTCACGTCGACCGATCGGCAGTACACCTATACCTATGACGCGAACGGCAACCGCACGAGCGAGTCGGACCAGTATGGCACGCTGCACACACGCACCTACGACAGCTATAGCCAGGTACTGACGGACGCAGAGGCGGGCGATCCGCAGCGGGGCGTCGCCACCGTCTACACGTACGATGCGAAAGGTAACCTGCTGACCGTCACCGACCGGCTGGGCAACCGCACCACGCAGACGAACGACAGCCAGGGCGCCCGCTTACGGTGACCGACGCGCTCAGGGGCGTGACGCGTTACACGTACACCGGCGCTGACCTGACGGGCATCACTGATCCGCTGAACCGCACCACGCAGTACACAGCGGACGCAGCGGGCCGCGTGACGGCGGTGCAGGATCCGCTGGGCAACAAAACAAAGCGCACGCTCGACGGGCTGGACCGCACCACCGACATCACCGACGCACTCGGTGGCGTGACCCGCTTCACATGGGACCGCAACGGTCGCCTGTTGAGTCAGGGCGATCCGAAGGGCGTCACGACGCGCTACGCGTACAACACGATTGGGCGTCCAGTGAGTAAAACGGACGCGCTGGGGCGCAGCGAGACCTATACGTGGACGCCGGCGGGGCAACTGCAGAGCGTGACGGATCGCAAGGGGCAGGTAACGGGGTACACGTATGACGAAGCTGGCCGACTGGAGGGGACTGCCTTCCAGCCCGCGGCGGGCGTGGTGTCCACGCGTAGATGGAGTTACATGTGGGACGACACGCTGAACCGCATCGGGGGGGTGGACGATTACGCCAGAGCCGAACCGGGCGGTGCGGAAAGGCGCACTACGTCGACGCTCCTCTACTACGACAGCGTGACAGGAAAGTTCGTGCGCACGCTTGAGTGGCCGCGGCAGTCGGGGAGCTGGTCGTACCGGTACAACGCTGCAACACGTGAACTGGACGGCATCGACATGTTCGGCGTGACGGTGACCTACAGCCGCGACGCAGAACACCGGGTGACGCAAATCCAGTCGGTGGAGAACGATGAGGCGCCGCGCCGGTTCGGCTATGGCTACGACGTGCTGGGCCGTCTTGCGCAGGCGACGCTGGCGAATGGCATTACGGCGAACTATACGTGGGATGCCGCGAGCCAGCTGACGGGCATCACATACAAAAGGTCCGACGGCAGCGTGCTGGGTGACCTGACCTACGGCTACGACCTGGCGGGCCGCCGTACGAAGATGGGCGGCAGTCTGGCGAAAGTGGACCTGCCGCAGCCGGTAAGCGACGCGCAGTACAACGGCGCGAACCAGCTCACGCGCTGGTCGGGCAGGACGTTCGCGTACGACCCGAACGGCAACCTCACGGGCGATGGGCTGAACCAGTACAGCTGGAACCTGCAGGGCCTGCTTGGCGGGGTCACGGGCCCGACCACGGCGGCGTTCAGCTACGACGCATCGGGCCGTCGCAGGAACATGACGGTCGACGGCAGGCAGACGAGGATCATGTGGATCGGCGACGAGCTGAACCTGCTGCTGCCGGATGACGACTGGTCGAAGCGCACCCGCCTGTTCTCCCCGTATCCCGCAGGAGGACTGGACGAACTGACCTACCGGCGTATCGGTGATGACGCGAGCCAGGACCGGTATGTCCTGCGCGACGGGAACAACAATGTGATTGCGCTCACGGACGCGAATCAGCAGATCGTGACGCAGTACCGCTACGAACCCTACGGGAAGACGACGCTGGTCGGGGCGGCGGACGCGAACACCCAGCAGTACACGGGCCGGGAGAATGATGGGACGGGGCTTTATTACTATCGGAACCGGTATTACAACCCGGCCACAGCAAGATTCATCAGTGAGGATCCGATTGGCTGGGAAAGTGGGCAGACGAATGCGTATGCTTATGTAGGTGGGAACCCGGTCCAGTTCAGCGATCCGTCCGGATTGCAAGCAATGGGATTTCCGGTCCCAGCAGGTCCGATGCCAGGCGGCGGGTTTGGACCGAGGCCGCCTGGGTCTGGTTCGCAGGGACTTGATGACTGGCTGAGCAACCCCTCTGGCGGAACTTTTGCGGACAGCAACGCTGATGATCCTGTTGTTTATCCTGACAATCCAAAAGGATCACCGGAGAAGTTCGGCAATATCACGGGTAGTCGCGGAAAGCAATGTCTCGACGGCTCTGTCTGGGAGAAGGACACGTCCAGTCATGGCGGCGATCAGTGGAAACGCTGGCCGAATCGGAAATCGTGGGAAAAGAAGCAAACTCCCCAAAGCGTCTGGCCCGACGGGCGCATACGAAAATGATGACTGAAGGAAAAAACATGTCGCTCGAATTCAGCAATTTGTTCTCCCGTGCAATTTCTGAGTGGCCTGCCGAAATTGACTTGCGTTCTCTCTCGACGAGCAAATCAGGATCGGATCGATATTCCGTTGATGGACTCTATGACATGGCCGATGAACGTGAGAGTCGGTATATTGGCTCCTCTGAAGAGACGATCATGCGCAATTTGCATACAGCGCTCTATGAGGTTCTGCATGGGGTCGCCGCCTATGTGATACGAATCAAGCTATCTGATTTGCGAGCCGAAGCTGTCCGGGTTCGGCTGGAGCGACGTCTTCGAGAATACCTAGCTGCGCCTGATGATTGTAGTCCCCAGGATATCGAGTTAGGGAAGCGCTACTTTGCTGAGAACAGGAGGGATGCTTAGGTTCTTTCCAGTTCGTTCGTCTGGGCGGTCAAATAGTTAGACAACAGAAGGGTCGCGCGAGCGGCCTTTCGTTTGTCTAGCCCCGATTGGGCGGAGTAGTGAACTAGAGGTGGTCATGGCCAAGTGAGCATAGATACGATCATCTAAATGCAGCTACGACGCGACCACCCAACTGCAAACCGCGGAGTAGGGCTGCAGTACCGATGTATTACTATCGCAATCGCTACTACAGTCCGCAAACCTCAAGATTCATCAGTGAGGACCCGATCGGCTGGGAAAGTGGGCAGACGAATGCGTATGCTTACGTAGGTGGGAACCCGGTTCAGTTTAACGATCCCTACGGTCTACATAAGGGCGACCAATGGTACGGGTACAACGATAGGAATTTCCGCGATTGGGTGCATGGCATAAAGCAGGACGAAGGTATCCCGGGTCCAGTTAATTTCACTAAGCCCATGCTTGACGACTTCTGGACTCAGTGGAACGGCCAAGGTTGTCCGGCGGGGAAGGGTGGCAAGAGCGGCAAAGGTGGCCAGTCGCGGTATTAACTTATTGGACGAAACATGTCAGCTTGTGCGCGGACCTATGTAACGCTTTGTATTTATGGTTCTGATGCGGACACGATGAATCGCATGGCGGACGAGATCAAAATGTCGCCGACCAGAACCAGCAACAAGAACGGCCTTCTTGGCTGGTTCTTCGACACCAAGGAACTCGACTCTGTCGACGTCGCGGATCATTTGGATCTTTTACTGCGAGAGTTGGAAGCGTATGGCGTTGACATGAAAAAGATTAAGGAGATGGGCTGCTGGTACCGAACTTACTGCTTCTGGTCTTCCGTTTCGGGAAATGGTGGCCCTGCGCTTGGGCCGAAGCAAATGGCGGCACTGGCATCGCTGGATATGGAGTTGCACTTTGATTTGTGGTTTGACCCGCCGGAAGAAGAGTAGCTGTAGCGGGATTGTGAATTGAAGAAGGGCCGCTTGCGGCCCTTCTGCTTTTAAAGCGGCGTAATGATGAGCTTCTGGTGTTCGACGGTGATACGCACGCGGGATCCGGGCCCGAAACCGGCGGTCTCGATCCAGCGCCCGGAGAGCTTCATCCACGGAAAGGTGGGCGGGTCCTTGCGCAGATGGGAGGATGCGCAGACGGGTAACCTAGTGACGCAGGAATACCGTGTTGAGGGACCGGTGTCGATCATGCTGACGACGACGGCGATCGAGATCGATGAGGAACTGCTGAACCGCTGCCTGATCCTGACGGTCGACGAGGGCCGCGAGCAGACCGAGGCGATTCACCGTTTGCAGCGTCACAAGAGGACGCTCGATGGGCTGCTAGCTTAGGTCCCTTTAACACAAGCATCGGTGTTTCCAACGGAGTGGAATTTAACCAGTCTGATTCTTCAGGCCTTCCGGGATTCGGTGGAAGGCCCTATCGAGGAGCCGGCGGCGGTATTGCGATCGGCTTCCCAAGTGCAGGTTTTGGAGGGGCTGCTTGCGCAGCAGTCGGCATTGAGGTGACCTATACTCGTGGCAAATAAATTCATGTTCTGGCCTGTGATCAAGGTGGTAATGCTATTGGTAGTGCTTGTGGCAGGATTGTCCGTGCAGCCCGTTGCCAATATGCCGCTTGGGAGTTGGGTATTCATAGGCGCGCTAGCAAGTGCGATGGGTTTTTTCCTGGCCTTGTGTGTTCTCTTTTTAAACCATCTTTTCTGGCCAAAAGGTAAAAAATGGGGGGCTGCCGGCATGGTCGAACGGTTTGTTGTCACCGTGGCAACTGTTTGATTTTTACTCTATGGTTTTGATGGTTGTGGTTGTCAGTAGCGGATTTTCTCTATGGGCGAAGCACGGGTGGCGTGAGGCTACGTTGGCATTGTTCCCGTTCGGAATGGCGTGTGGGATATGGATTGGCGTTCGACTTGGGGTTGTGATTTTTAAGTCCAGAGTGCTTGCGCCTTCGTGAGGGAATTTTTGTATAGGGTTTATCTACCGCTGACCCTCGCGTAACCGGCGATGCGCCACCTGCAATTCGGCATACGTCAATAGTGCGGTACGTACGTTCGACTGGTGCAACAATGACGTGACCTTCCAACTGCAAACCGGGTTGGTCTATCGTAGTACCGATGTATTACTATCGGAGCCGGTACTATAGTCCGCAGACCGGACGGTTCATCAGTGAGGATCCGATTGGGTGGGCCAGTGGGCGGACGAATGCGTATGCTCACGTCAACGGGAATCCGGTTCAACTTAACGACCCGTTCGGTCTCAGGTCGACAGGTACGCCGGGCAACAATCAAGCTCAAAACAAACAAGTTAGCGATATCGTTAGGGAGCTTGGCTTGACCAAAGGTCAGCGTCGTAAGTTGCATGACGCGATAACTGGTCAAGACTACGGCTACCATGAGATCAAAGCGAAAGCGATAGGTATGTTTTGCCCGACCAATAACTAGGCGGAAGTATGTTGCGTGATGACATAAAAGACGCTTTTTCGGACGTCTGCGGCTTGCCCACCTGGCAGGTCCGGAAAGGCGTCGGATCGTACCTTACCCTGGAGTACGGTGACCCGCATCTGCGGATTCAGGAACCGCGTTTGTCGCGATCGGAGTTGCCTGAAGTGCACAAGTCCGCAGATCGTCGTCGGGTAGTCGTGTCTGGTCGGTGGCACCTTTGGATCTATATGTGCAACTGGACGATAAGCTCGAATGGTACGTGGCTCGCGGACAACGAGGCGTCGAGCGAAGCCATCAATGAAGCGTCGCAATATCTCGATGGGCAAATATTGATGTCGATCGAGGTCTTACCGAAAGATGTAAAGACGGTCTTTCGGTTTGATCTCGGCGGAGAGCTTGCAACATGGCCATATCTGGACGAGGGAGATCGATATGAGGAGCAATGGCTGCTCTACGACTATGAGGCGAAGAAGGTGCAGACGCTTAGAGGTGACGGGACTTGGCTTTGTGAGCCATTAGATGATTGATCTGTTGCTGCCGTTGCCGCATCGTGTCTAGCCGTACAAGACAAATATTGAATTGCAAATCGCTATATTTGTTGTCTGTCGTGGTTTAGATAACAAAGGGCCGTGTTTCACGGCCCTTCTGCTTTTAAAGCGGTGTAGTGATGAGTCTCTTGTGCTCGACGGTGATACGCACGCGGGATCGAGGTTCAAAGCCGACGGTCTCGATCCATCGCCCGGAGAGCTTCATCCACTGAAGTAGGGTCATCCCATGCACAGGTGCCCACGCGAGCGGTTATTGCGCCGTCCGCTGCGATAGACGTCGTTGTTTCAGCTCTTCAATAATCCAAACACTCATCAATCCCGCGCTCACGCAAGCGATGATGTCCGGCTTGGAGAGTGCAAGCGCCAACCAGACGAGGTGTACGTAGCCACGGAAAAAGGGCGGCACAACCCGACGCAAATCAGCCCAACGCGTCGTCGCCAACACACCACCCGCTGCGGCCATCACCGTAAAAAGCGCCCACGCAAATTGCGTCGAACGCTCGTCCCTTTGCAACAGCAAAACGATCAACGTGACGAAACCCGCAAACCACATCGTCGCTCCAAACCATGCGAGGCGGGGGCGACGTGCGAGCCAGCCGCGACACTCCTGCTGCGCAAAAGAGAAGAAGAAAGCAAACAGCACGCCGTGCGCGAACGGCATCTGCCACGCGCGAGGATCCGTGGAGAGCCAATGGCCGGCGAAGCCGAACCCGATCGCTCCGACGGCGGCGAGTATCGCGAGTTGTTTGATGCGCGGCCATCCATAGATCAGCGCGGCCCACATCGTGCAGATCCCGAGTGTGTCCATTGCGATCGACGTCAAGCGCCCGCTGCCTCCGTCGCACAACGCGGCGGCGGTCGCGCCAAGCCACACCGGAATCCATCCGTAACGCAGCCAGCCAATCGAGCGCAGCATCCGCAGCCGCTGTTGCTGTGGTTCAGACAGCAGCACAGTCGTCGCGGCGCTGGTGACCAGCGTCACCATCAGAGTGGCCAGAAGCACGGCCAGCTGAACGGGCGTCCATTGATCGAACCACCGATCGCTATTCAGGTTCATCGACGCGTTGGCGAACAGCAAGCCGCACCATGCGCTCAGCACAAGCGCTGGACCGAACAGGCGGCCCGCGCCAATCCGGAACGACAGGCAGCGGGTCCAGAATTCGACCTTCTCGCTGTCGAGCCGCAGGCGTACGACATTCGGATGATAACGACCGAGCGTGGTCAACAACTGTTCCATCTCGGTTCGCACGCCAGCGCGCAGCAATGCATGTGCGCCGGCCGCCAACTGAGGCTGCGGCCCCTCGAGCAGCGCCATTGCATTTGTGAAGCGTAGGCGCAACGCGTTGTAGTCCTCATCGGCGAATACACGATCCAGCGCGAGTGTTGCGATGGCTGCGTTGCGCCGCCTCAGGTGGGCAGCGTTGTCCCGCCATCCCAGGACAGCACTTAGATTCATACGCAGCGTGGCCGGCGCATCTTCGTTCAAACAATGAACCAGCGCTTGCCATTCGAGTTCGTCGCGCGTCTGAATATTGACGACGACCGCAAATAGATCCTGCAGCGAACGACGCGACTCGAGCTGACCCCGTTGCGAGACGAAGTGCTGCCACAACTGCACGGCGCTTTCGAAGGCGTCGTGTTCGCGGAGGTGTGCCTCAGGCGGTGGGCTTGGCACCGAGACTGGCACTGAAGCCGACACCACGGCTATCGTCCCCGCAGCGCCGCCGCTAGCCATCTGTAAAGCCGACTCATACGCGTACCGAAGCCGCTGAAACGCTTCAGCGTCCTCATCTGGGCGTTGCTGTTTCAAAAGACGCGCATAAGCGCGGCGCACGGTGCGCTCGTCGGCGTTTGCCGCAATGCCGAGCACGTCCCACGGCCAGTGGTGGGCAGAAGTCGTATCCATAGCCGGTCAGTACGTCACATGCACATCGAAGCGATCCAGCAGCGCGCTCAATTCGCCGCGCGCATGGGCGATCTCCTCGGCGTTCTGCCGCTCGAGCAGCGACTGGAAGCGCGCGATATGCGCGGCCAGATATTGCCGATGCTCCCCCAGCGTTTCCTCATAGACTCGATCCGCGCGCGTGAGCAGCGTGCGATTCTCCAGTTGATCGCGCGGATGAATCTTTAGCGCACTCAATGTCGCGAGTCGTTCGCCAATTTCTTCCGGAGTCAGCACGCCGGGGTTTTCTTCGATCACCATCGCACGCTTCACGCCGCCGGGAAACGCAGTGGCTTCCACTTCCAGCACGCCGTTGACGTCGTAGGTGAAGCGCACATCCGCACCGGCCTGACCGGCCGGCTTGACCGGCACGTCGAGCGTGAATTCACCAAGCGGCACGTTGTCGACCGTCAAACGCGCTTCGCCCTGGAACACCTTGATGCTCAACATCTGCTGACGGTCACTGACCGTAAAAATGCGCTGCATGCGGCTCACCGGCACGATCGTATTACGCTCGATAATCGGCAGAAAATGCCCCGGCACATATTGATTGGCACTGACCTGCATCGCAGCCTCGATGCCGAGGCTATACGGCGCGACGTCGGTCAGCACCATTTCGTCGAGACCTGCGTCTCGCGTAACGAGCCCTGCCTGCACAGCAGCGCCGAGCGCGACGACTTCGTCCGGGTTCAGATTCGCGGCGGGCAAACGGCCGAACATCTTCGAGACCAGCTTGCGCACCATCGGCATACGCGAGGCGCCACCGACGAGGATGATTTCATCGAGCGCATCAACGGCGATCTTCGAATCGCGCAACGCTCGCTCGACTGGTTTGCGCAGCCGTTGCAGCAGATGCTCGCAAGTCCGTTCCGCGGCCGCCGCATCGAGTTCGAGGCTGTGCTCGTTATCGCCAACCGTAAGCTTGAGCGTGACGCTATCGGCGCCCCTCTGCGTGAACAGACGCTTCGCACGTTCGGCTTGCTGATGCAGACGTTGTGCGGCAATCGGCGTAAGCGATTTGACTTGAAGGCGGTTGCGCTGGCAGAAGAACTCGACGAGCGCTTCCGTGAAATCCTCGCCACCCAGAAAATTGTCGCCCGTGCTGGCGCGCACTTCCATCACGCCTTCGAAGAAGTCGAGCACCGATACATCGAACGTGCCGCCGCCCAGATCGAAGATCAGGAACTTGCGTTCACTGTCGCGCTGATGCACGCCGTACGCGAGCGAGGCCGCGGTCGGTTCGTTGACGAGGCGCAGCACATTGAGCCCGGCCAGTTCGCCGGCGATGCGCGTGGCTTTGCGTTGCGCGTCGCTGAAATAGGCGGGCACGGCGATCACGGCGTCGCCTACCGTTTCGTCGAGGAACGCCTCAGCATCGGCTTTCAGCGATTTGAGCACCAGCGAGGACAGTTCTTCAGGACGCAGTGTCTGCATGCCGAGCGACACGTTGCGATTCGTGCCCATGTAGCGTTTGAAGTTGGCGGCGGTGCGTTCGGGATGCGTATGCAGCCGGTCATGAGCGGGCCGGCCGACAAGGATGGAGCCGTCGTCGTCGATCGAGACGCACGACGGCGTCAGCACGTCGCCCAGTGCGTTCGGGATGAGGGCAGCCTCGTTATTGCGCCAGACGGCCGCAAGACTATGCGTGGTTCCAAGATCGATGCCGATGATCGAAGGCATGTACAGTTTCCGATTCGTTTTGCGCCCCTCCGTGAGGAGATCGCCCAAGGTCGCGTGGGAGCCAGATGGCGCTCCGTCCAATGGCGATAACGGCAGGCTGCCTGCAAACTTGAGCGGTGAAGGGGAACGAGTGCGGTGAGAGTCGATGAGGGCGATGCGCTACGCATGCCGGCAGGATCGGCCGCCGGGTATGCGAATGCGGTGCCTGGTCGCGCAAGAATGGCGACGCGAGAAGGGGATGCAAAGCGGGGACGCAAACCCCGCTAGGCGGGCCTGCTGCGGTGTATCACAACGCCTTGCGGTAGATCACGAAACCGGAGTGGTCCGCGACCTTGTCGTACAGCTTCATTGCCGTGTGATTCGTCTCATGCGTCTGCCAGTAGACCCGTTGCAAGCCGTCGGCCTTGGTGCGCGCATACACCGCTTCGATCAACGCACGGCCGACACCTTTGCCGCGCTCCGCTTCCAGCGTGTAGAGATCTTGCAGATAGCAGGTCGGCGCCACCATGGTCGTGTGACGGTGATACAGGAAGTGCACGAGGCCAAGCAACTGGCCGTTGCGTTCGGCGACCATCGCGTGCATCGGCTCGTAGGCATCGAAGAAACGCCCCCATGTGACCTGCGTGATCTCGAGCGGCAATGCCGTTTCACCCGAGCGGCCGTAGAACGCGTTGTAGGCGTCCCACAGCGGCAGCCAGGCGTCGAAGTCGGCGGGCGTGACGGGGCGGATTTGAATCGCGTCGGACATGTGTGTGGCTCCTTGTGTTGTGATGGTTGAGGGGGAGTGGCTCGCGACCGCTATGGCTGGGTCGAACAGGCGTAGACGGCTGCACCAACCGTCAGCATAAGAAATTTGTGGCACCATTGTTAGCTCCACAATGCGACCAGAATTTGGAGCCACGGAATTGGACTACGGCCTGTTGATGTCGAACGTCGAACGCGCAATGGGTGGGCGCAAGCTTACGCAGCAGGACTTGCTCTACGAGAGTCTGCGTCGCGCGATTCTTGATGGCGATATCCGCCACGGCAGCCGTCTTCTTGCCACGCGAGCGCTTGCCGAACAATTGGGCATTGCGCGCAACTCGGTGCTCTACGCGTACGAGCGGCTCACCGACGAGGGCTTCATCACGGCGAGCCGGCATGGTTCCATTGTCAGCATGGTAAGCGGTTCAGCTGCTTCGATCTCGGCAGCAAGCGGCAGCGTGCCGACGCCTGAAAACCACCTGTCACGCCGTGTCGCCGACCTGCCGCGCGAGCGCACCAATCCCAACGACCCCACGCCGTTTCGTCCCGGCGTACCCGCACTCGATGAATTTCCGCTCGCGCAATGGCGTGCCTCGATGGAGCGCGCATGGCGTGTGGTCGAACCGCGCGAACTCGGTTACGGCAACAACGCCGGGCACCCTGCATTGCGCCGCTCGATCGCGGAATATGTGCGTGTGTCGCGTGGTGTGCGGTGTTCCGCGGAGCAGGTGTTCATCACCTCGGGCACGCAGGCGAGTCTCGATCTATGCGCGTGCATGCTGGCAGACCCCGGCGATAGCGTCTGGGTTGAGGACCCCGGCTACCACGGTGCAAAGGCTGCATTCCAGGCCGCTGGTTTGCAACTGGTGCCGATTCCCGTCGACGCCGCCGGCATGGCGCCGACGACCGATCACTGGGAACAGACGCCGCCACGCCTGATGTACATCACGCCTTCGCATCAATATCCGCTCGGCAGCGTGTTGAGCCTCGAGCGGCGCTGGTCGATCATCGAGAACGCGGTTGCGCGCGGCGCGTGGATCATCGAAGACGACTACGACAGCGAACTGCGCCACAGCGGTCCGCCGTTGCCATCGATCCAGGGCCTCGCGGCCGACACGCCGGTGATTTACCTCGGCACCTTCAGCAAGACGATGTTTCCGGCGCTGCGGATGGGCTTCATGGTCGTGCCGGCGCACCTCGTCGCCGATATCGACGAGGCGCTCAGCGAGATCGCACGGCAAGGCCGCGTGGCTGAACAAATCGCGTTGGCGGACTTCATCGATAGTGGGAAATATGCGCGGCATCTGCGGCGCATGCGGCGACTGTATCAGCAGCGCCGCACCGCATTGGTGAATGCGATCGAGCGGCATATGGGCGACCTGGTGACCGTCTCGTCCGACGGCGGCGGCATGCATCTGACGATGCGGCTCGATGTGCCGCTGCGCGACCAGGACGTGAGCGCAGTGACACGCGAGCACGGTTTGCATATCGCTGCGCTCAGTGCGTTTTGTCAGCCGCCTGCTAAAGACGCCGCGCGCTATAACGGGTTCATGCTTGGCTACGCGGGTGTCAAACCACACGAAGCGGACGCATTGGTGGTGCGACTCGCCACCGTTGTGCGTGGGCTACGCTAGATCACGAACGAACGTCGTATTGTTATGACGAAAGAGCGTTAGACCGCTTCCGCCCTGAGCCAACGCGCGAGCCCGGCGTCGTCATCGGTATCCAGCGCTTGCGCGACCCGGCGCCCGACTGCCGCGCCGAATTTATAGCCGTGGCCCGAGCATGCCGAAACCACCAGCGTGTTGCCGATGCGCTTCGAAAAAAAGCGTTCGTCCGCAGTGAACGTGTAAGCGCAGGTTTTTACTTCGGTGACCGTATATTCGTCGATGCGGCTGAACGGCGGTGAAAACAACCGGCGCAGACTGTCGCCTTCTCCGGGCGCCGCGATGCGATTGGCATCAGGATCAGGCGCACGTGATTTGTGCACACTGGCGCCGAACTTCAGACCGACATCGTCGATTGGCGGCAGCACGTAACCGCTGCTTGCGCCGCCAATATCGACGATAGCGGGCGCATTCGACCATGCATCCGCCAGATCCGCGGGTGGCTCCATATAGGCGACCACGTTGCGATAAGTCATCAGGTTTTCGGCGAGCGCGGGGAACAGTTGTAGCGTCCACGCGCCGGCGGTGACCACGAGCCGGTCGGCGCGAATGATCGTGTCGTCTTCGATCCGCACGGAGGCCGCATGCGCATCGACTGCGAGTACCTTGGTATGGGTGCGAATCTCGGCGCCGCGCATCTTGAGCCAGGCTTTCATGTCGCGAGCGATGCGTTCGCTAAACAGCGCACCGCCATCCTGATCGAGGTAGGCGTAGCGAAACGTGGCAGGGTCGAGAAACGGATAACGCTCGGCCGCTTCGCGCGGGTCGAGCTGTTCATACTCGAATTTCATCCGGTCGAGGCCGGCGCGAAATTGCTCGGCGCCATCGCCTGCGTGTTGCGAAATGCCGAGCACACCGCAGTTCGCATAGTGGGACACGCCCAGGTCATTCCACAGCAGATCCCAACTATCGAATGCCTCGGCGATGGTGCGTGCGTAGCCGTCAGCATCGCCATAGGCGCGGCGGATCATGCGACTTCGGTCGCCCGAGGCGGCGAGTGGGTTCGGAATCGAGCCCTGCTCGATCAGCGTGATGTCGTGTCCCAGCTTCGCAAGCGACCACGCTGTGCTCAAACCGGCAATGCCCGCGCCTACGATTGTCACCCGCATGCCATCTTCCCCCGAGTCGATGTATCCGGGTCAGAGTCTAGCAGTGGGAAAAATAAACCGGTACGCGTTCTGGTAACGCGAAAAATAAATCGGTATGTGTTCTAGCGAATCGCCGCACGAGCCAGCGGGGTCGATCCAGCGTGCTGCCAGGCAGGGGGTGGTCTCCGCGCGCCGCCAAATCAGTGTTTGTGTTTCGAGGTATGGCGCAGCTTGTCGCGTACTTTCTTCGCGGCGAACAGCGGCACGTAATCGAATACACGCGCTTCGTGCCGGTAGTCGGCCAGTGTGTCTGCATACATCTTCGAGACCGTTTCCGTGGGGGTATCGGTTTCCTCTGCGATGCTTCTCACCACTTCGTCGACATTAGGCTCGGGTTGGGACATGGAACTCTCCGGGGCAAACGGGGTGGACCGGCGGGGTTGCCGGGAACGGGCGCACGACAGGAGTTTCATTAGAGGATGCGATTGGCCGCGATGCCAATTGAATTGGTCTATCGAATGACTCGCTCCACAGAGATTTTTGTCTTGTGCTGCAGCAAGCGCCCGCACCACGCGGTGAAGCGAGAAATCAATGTGTATGCCGGTGATGAATATCTGGGAAATGCGCGTGCGCGTGCGTGATCGGCGCATGGGAATGCGGATGCGTGTGCGGCTCGTCGCCGTCCCATGCGAAATCGTGCTCGTGCTGGTGATGCGCATCGTGCCGATGACGATGCGTGTGGTCCAGCGGGGCGTGAGTGTGCGGATGCTCGTGACGTTCGCGGATGTGCAGCCAGACACCCAGCATCATCAGGGCAGCGGCCACCCAGAACAGCGGCGGCGGCATCTCCGGCCACAGGAGCCACGATAAGGTCACACCAAATAGTGGCGCGACCGAGAAATAGGCGCCGGTGCGCGCGGTGCCGAGATTGCGCAGTGCGACGACGAACAGCGCGAGACTCACGCCGTAGCCTGCGAAACCCGTCAGCATGGCGAGTGCGACGGTCGCGGCCTTGGGCCATGCTGCACCAAAAGTGAGCGCGAGCGTCACGTTGACCGACCCGGCCACGAGCCCTTTTACGCAGGCAATGAACATGGCATCGTGAGTCGACACCTTGCGCGTGAGATTGTTGTCGACCGCCCAGCAGGCGCAGGCGCCGATTAGCAGCAGTGTGCCGGGCGGCAAGCCGGCCGCGCCGGGCTGCCACGACAATGCCACGCCGCCCGCGACGATCGCGGCCATGCCCAGGAACACCTGAATGTCGACGTTCTCGCGAAACACGATCCACGCGATCAACGCGGTGAATACGCCTTCGAGATTCAGCAACAGCGAGCCGGTGGCGGCTGGCGTCGTTTTCAGACCAAGCATCAACAGTGCCGGCCCCGCGACACCACCGGCCACGATCGCGCCGGCGAGCCACGGCACTTCGCGCACCGGGAAGCGGTGGTGACTGACCGGCTGCCCGTCCGCCTGACCTTTCAGGCGGCGCGCCAGAATCACGGCGGCAAGGCCCGTGCCGCTGCCGAGGTAGAACAGTCCGGCCAGCAGAAACGGCGACAGCGAGCCGAGCAGCGCCTTGGCGAGCGGCGTGGTCGCGCCGAACAAGGCGGCGGCGAGCAGAGCGGTGAAAGCTGCGTTGAAGCGAGTCGGCATGACCGGAAGATTCGGTGGAGGCAGGCGTTGCCGACACGATACCGCTATCGGGCCGCGGACGCCTAGCTCCGTTGAACAGATGATCGGGCCGGAAATCCCGCCCGCGTGCATCCGATCGCGCCCTTACAGCGTATAACCCGCATCGCCATCGAATGAGGCCCCCATGTCGCCACTTGCCGCCGCCGTGATCGCCCTGATTGCGCTCATCGTGATCTTCAGCGCCGTCTGGGTGTGGCAGTTGAAGACCGCGAACGCCGGCATGGTCGACCCGGTCTGGGCTTATTCGCTCGGCCTCGTCGCGGTGCTCTACGCCGTGCTCGGCAACGGCGATCCGGTATCGCGTGCACTGGCCGCGCTGGGTGGCCTGGTTTGGGGCGTGCGGCTCGGGACGCATCTGTGGAGACGCAATTTCGGCAAACCGGAAGACGCGCGCTATCGCCGCTTCCGTGAAGAATGGGGCGACAAGGCAGCCAGCAAGATGTTCTGGTTTTTCCAGGTGCAAGTCGTGATTTCGATGCTGCTGTCGATCGCGTTTCTGGTGCCGTCGTATCGGAGCAGCCCACCGGCCGTCGGCTGGATCGTGCTGGCGGTTGTGGTGTGGATCGCATCGGTAGTCGGCGAAGGCATCGCGGACCGTCAACTCAAGCGCTTCACACAGGACCCGGCCAATCACAACAGCGTGTGCCGCGTTGGCCTGTGGCGCTATTCACGGCATCCGAACTACTTCTTTGAATGCGTGCATTGGGTTGCTTACATCGCGCTGTCGATCGGCACGCCCTGGGGTTGGTTCACCTTGTTGCCGCCGGTGCTGATGGTGTTTCTGCTGCTGAAGCTCTCCGGCATCCCGCTGCTCGAAGAAAGCATGGCGAAAAGGCGCGCCGGTTACGCCGATTACATGCGCACCACCAGCGCGCTGATTCCGTGGCCGCCGCGGCATTGAGATGAGCCGGCCACGGCGCGCGCGTGTTCATGTTCATGTTCGGCTACGCGAACGGGAATGAGTGGGGCGTGGGACACTATCGGTTTATAAAACGCTAAACCGGATCCTGACCCGCGCCTTGGTATGACCGCCAGGAAACCCATTTCACTGAACACGTTATTGCACGACATTCGCGCCTGTACGGTGTGCGCGCCGGTGCTGCCGCATGCGCCGCGGCCGGTCGTCGTGGCGTCGGCTGATTCGCGCATTCTGATCATCGGGCAGGCGCCCGGTGCGCGCGTGCATGCTTCGGGCATTCCATGGAGCGACGCCAGTGGCGCACGTTTGCGCAACTGGCTCGAAGTCTCCGACGAGACCTTTTACGACGCCTCGAAATTTGCCATCGTGCCGATGGGTTTCTGCTTTCCGGGCAGAGGGGCGAGTGGCGATTTGCCGCCGCGGCCCGAATGCGCCGCGCTTTGGCATCAGGCCTTGCTCGCGCAGTTGCGCGAGGTGCGGCTCACGTTACTGATTGGCCAATACGCACAGCGTTTTGGCCTCGGTGACGCCTTCGGGCCGACGCTAACCGATACGCTGCTGCGCTGGCGAGATTACGGCCCCCACGTGATACCGCTCCCGCACCCCTCGCCGCGCAATATTGCCTGGTTCAAGCGCAACCCGTGGTTCGAAGCGGATGTATTGCCGACTTTGCGGGCGCGGGTTGGTGCGGCGCTCCAGGCGTGATTTGCCTCGCGCCGTCGAAATACGTCGAAATAATCGGAAACACACAATTAAGCAACTGGCGGAATAAAACGGCAAACAGATGCGTTTGCTTCATACCGCCGGCGTGATCAGACCTGCTGCGGCACGGCCGAATTTTCAAACAGCTTTCGCCAGAAAACCATTTGTAGACGGAACGACCGATGAATACTCACGCCGACTCCCTGACCGATTCGACCGGCACGCCGCTGGCGTCGCGCTATACCGGCACGGCGATAACGCTGCACTGGCTGATCGCGCTGCTGATGATCGGCAATGTCGTACTCGGCCTGACCGCGGAATCATGGCCCGACGACTGGGTGCGTCCGGTAGTCGACACTCATAAGTCGATCGGGATCACGGTGCTCGGTCTCGCGCTGATGCGCATCTTGTGGCGCGTGACGCACAAGCCGCCGCCGTTGCCGCGTGAGTTTCCGTCGTGGGAAAAGATCGCCGCGCACGTTGCTCATTTCCTGCTGTATCTGCTGATGATCGCACTGCCGCTATCCGGCTGGCTGCACGATTCCGCGTGGAAAGATGCCGCCACGCATCCGATGCGCCTGTTCAATCTGTTCCCCTGGCCGCGCATCGGTTACGTGATGAATCTCGATCCGGTGCTCAAGGAGTCCTTGCACGACCGCTTCGGCGCCTTGCATACGTGGCTTGGCTACGCGCTGTATGCGCTGCTGGCGATGCATATCGGCGGCGCGTTGAAGCATCAATGGATCGATCGCAAGTCGGTTCTGAAACGCATGGTGCCGTAAGCACTGCCACGCTGCTTTCTATCTAATAACCACTAACGACGGACTCAGCAGTCATTTTGAAGAAAACTCTGGAACAGGCACTCGCCCTTGCGTCGCCGCGCATTCTGCCGCGCCCCACTACGCCGCTGAGCACGCTGATTCATTTCAGCGTCGTCGTGCTGTGGTTGTTGCTGTTCGCCCGCGCATTCTTTCTGCAAGGCGTGGTGGCGTGGTCGACCGGCATTGCGTACGTCGTGTACGACACCTTGCTGCTTGCGTTCGTCACCTGGAAAACGCTGCCGCTGATGCGGCCCACGCCGCCGCTCGAGCCGGACTTCGATGCGCGCAACTTGCCGGGCATGGGTGTGATCGTCGCGTCGCATAACGAGGCGACGGTATTACCGGTGACGCTCGCCGCGCTGCTGCGCCAGACGCATGGCCCGGCGCAAATTGTGATCGCCGACGACGGTTCCACCGATGCCACCCATGCGCTGCTTACCGAACGCTTTGGCCTCGCTGCCGCCGCTGACGGCGTGCTGAGCGCGCCGAGTTCGCTGTACCCGAATCTGTACTGGCTGCGCGTGCCGCACGGCGGCAAGGCGCGCGCGCTGAACGCTGCCATCATGGTCATGACCACTGAGACCGTGATGACCGTCGACGCCGACACGCTGCTCGACGACGACGCCACCTACGCGATGCGCGCCGCCTTCGCGAGCGAGCCGAAGCTGGTCGCGGCGGCCGGCATTCTGGTGCCGGTGTGCGGCAAATCGGTTTCGGGCCGCGTGTTCCAGTGGTTCCAGACCTACGAGTACATGCGCAACTTCATCGCCCGTTTTGCATGGATGCGCGCCGACAGTCTGCTGCTGATTTCCGGCGCCTTCGCGTCGTTCAGGCGCGACGCGCTGGTCGACGTGGGCGGTTTCGATCCGCAGTGCCTGGTCGAAGACTACGAACTGATTCATCGGCTGCGCCGCTATTCGGTCGATCAGGGTCTCGGCTGGGACGTGCGTGTGGTCGGCGATGCCCATGCGCACACCGACGCGCCGGACAACCTCGGCAGTTTCCTGCGGCAGCGCCGCCGCTGGTTTGCGGGTTTCCTGCAAACGCAATACTGGAACCGCGACATGACCGGCAACCCGCGCTACGGCACGATGGGGATGCTGATGCTGCCGGTCAAGGCCATCGATACGATGCAGCCGATCTACGGGCTGACCGCCTTCGCGCTGCTGCTCGGCTTTCTGTTCGGCGGGCACGGCGCGATCGTCGTGTCGATTTTCAGCGTGATCGGCCTCAAAACGGCGATTGACCTCGCGTTTTATCTCTGGTGTATCCATCTGTACCGCCGCTGGACCGGCGAGCGCACCGGCTCCAGTTTGTGGATGGCGGTGCTCGCGGCGATCGCCGAGCCGTTCACATTCCAGTTGGTGCGGCACGTCGGCGCTCTGCTCGGCTGGCTGCATTTCCTGCGTGGCGGACGCTCGTGGGGCGTGCAACGCCGCTCCGGGCTCGTGACGCGCGACGAGAGCTAACCGCCAATCGCCTCATTTGACGACCGTAGGGTCGCACGCAGGCGCGATTGCGCCCATGGGCTGCGCAGTGGGGTATGGCATGCCACCAGCGGAACCATGCCGCTTCGGCTTCGAGTAGACTGTACGGCGATGTCGGCCCGCGAATTGCAGGGCGACACCCTTCCATCCGCTCGTGCACGGAGGCTCCACCTATGCATGCTGTTCCCCCGCTCGAACAAGACACCGTCGATGCGCCGGCCCATACGTCTTCTGCTCATACAGCCGCGCAATCCAACGCGCCAACGGGCGCGAATGCACACGCGCCGGATCAGGCCGCCAACGACGCCCCAGTGCGCGATCTGCGCCGCGTCGGTATTCACCCTGATTACTGGTATCCGCTCGCGTGGTCGCATGAGGTGAAGCGGGGCAAGACGCATGGTGTGACGTTCGCGGGTGAGCCGATCGTGCTGGCGCGTACGGAGTCCGGCAAGGTGTTCGCGCTCGAAGATCGCTGCGCGCATCGCCAGGTACCGTTGCATCAGGGCGTGGTGGACGGCGAGTCGATCCGCTGCGGGTATCACGGTTGGACGTACGACTGCTCGGGCACCTGCATCGACGTACCCTATCTGGGCCGCGAACGGCTGCCGAACGGCGTGCGTTCTTATCCGTGTCGGGAAGTCGAAGGACTCATTTTCGTATTCCCCGGCGACGCCGCTATGGCCGAAGAGCGACCGCTACCGGCGTTCGGCTCTGTATCCGACAAGAAGTACAAGACGCGCCGTTTCGGCCGTCCGGTCAATTGCCACTATTCGTTCATGCACGAGAACCTGATGGACATGAACCATCAGTTCCTGCATCGCCGGCAAATGGGGCAGATGCGCGCGCGGTCGGTGGGTCGCCGGCGTGGCGAGGGCTGGGTCGAAGTCGATTACACGTTTGCGCGCATGGCTGGCCAGCAGCCGATCGGCGAAGCGATCGTGTTCGGCCAGAGCCGCAAGACAGGCGGCGACAACGACAAGGACGTGATGACGATCCGCACCGAGTATCCGTATCAGACGCTGCAGATCCGCACGTCCGATCAGACGCTGGTGATGGATTTGTGGATCGTCTATGTGCCGCTCGATCGCGAGCAGCGCACGAACCGCACCTTTGGCCTGCTGTCGATTCGCAAACCGGGCATTCCCGGCGTGCTGAATCTCGCGTGGCCGCTGCTCGTGTGGTTCACCGAACGCATCTTCAAGGAAGACCGCGAAATCGTCGAAGCAGAACAACGTGCGCACGATTCGCAGGGCGCGGACTGGAATCACGAGGTGTTTCCGGTTATCAACGAACTACGCGCCTTGTTGCGCGAAAGCGGCGCGCCGGATCACGTGGTGGGCGCTGGTACCGGTGGCGCCGCGGTGATCCGTTTCTGGGATTCGCGTCACGGCAATCCATTGTCGAATACCTGATATTCGAGTTCTTTTGGGGCTTCGGCCGTTGCCGCGATCGTGGCGGCGGTGTCGGAGCATGCCGGCGAGGTGGCTGTTTCGCAGGCCGCTTTCCGCCCGGTGGAGAATGAATCCATCTCCACCCGGTAGGGAATTCAGGCCGATCGGCCAGCGATAATGGCATCTGACACGCCGAGGTTTGCGCCAATCGAGATGCGCCCGCCTCCGACCCGTGTACTATTTCGCTTTTTCCGATCTTTAAGAACGCCTCGTGACTACGCAACACATCCCCACCGCATCCCGTAAATCCCTCACTCTGCTGCAACTGCTGGGCCTCATCGGCGCCGCTGGACTGATTGCGGCGATCGTGCTGAACCAGTTCGTCTGACCCCGCCGCGAAGCCCTCGCTTCAAGCATTCGACTCTATACCGGCGCTCGCCGCCGGCTTCATCGATATTCCGATTTGCCATGTACAAGAAGGGCGTAGCTGTAGAAATCCAGTTTTCTCCCGAACGGCTCAACGACGGCGCTGGCGATCCGTACTGGATCGATTTGACGCAGGTCGAAGCGCAACGGCTGTTGGAAAGCCTGCAGGCACGCCTTGCTGAAAATAGTGCAGGTACGGTCGCGCCTTTGGTCGTGAGCCTTGATGAGATGGCGGCGTCGCGAGCGGCGGTCGATGCCCCGCATGCGGCGGAAGAAAGCGCAGCACCTGCGGACGACTTCAAACAATGGGTCTGCGTGATCTGCGGCTGGATCTACGACGAAGCCGCCGGCTTGCCGGAAGAAGGTATCGCGCCGGGCACCCGCTGGGCAGATGTCCCGGCCGACTGGCGCTGCCCACTGTGCGACGTGGGCAAGGAAGATTTTGCGTTGGTCGAGTTTTAAGCCGGATAATCCGCGCCGACCGTCGTGGCCTCCCACGCATCGAAGTCGCCGCGCATGAAGTCCAGCTTCTTGCGCGCCAGTTCGAGCGCCATCTTGCCGAGCAGCAAACGCAGCGGCGGCTTGTCTGACAGCGCGGCGTCGATGATCGCCTGGGCGGCGCGCACCGGATCGCCCGCCTGCTTGCCGCTGCGCGCCTCGGTTTGCTTGCGGCGCTCGCCAGCCGTGGCTGCATAGTCGTCGATCTCGGTCGCCGATTGCTTGATCGACGGACCTGCCCAGTTCGTGCGGAACGGGCCGGGTTCGACGATCAATACGTCGATGCCGAGCGGCTTCACTTCCGTCGCGAGCGATTCGGACAAACCTTCCACCGCGTATTTGGTGGCGTGGTAATAACCGGTCGCGGCGAAACTCGTGATGCCGCCAATCGACGACACATTCACGATCAAGCCACTGTGCTGCTCACGCATGATCGGCAGCACGGCTTTCGTTATGTCGACCAGGCCGAACACGTTGGTCTCGAACATGGTGCGGACTTCGTCGTCCTCGCCTTCTTCGATCGCGGCCAGATAGCCGTAACCCGCGTTATTGACGAGCGCGTCGATGCGGCCGAAACGTTGTTTGGCTTGTGTGATGACGTCGTCGATCTGCTTGCGGTTCGTTACGTCGAGCGGCAGAACCAGCGCGCGATCGCCGTGTGCTTCGGCGATATCTTTCACTTTCGACGGGTCTCGTGCGGTGACCACCGCGCGCCAGCCGCGCTCCAGCACCAACTTCGCTAACTCGCGGCCGAAGCCGGTGGAACAGCCTGTAATCAGCCAGACGGGATTGTCTCGATTCATCATTTGGGAAACTCCTGTTGATGGGCGAACGTGGCGCGGCTTGTTAGTCGAATAGCGCCCTTATTGCTGCTTGCGTTTTGAGTGGGTTTTTAATTGTATTCGTAACGCGCCGGCCTCGCTTTGCAGCGCTTCGACGAACGCAACGGCCAGCGGATGGCTTGGGCGATGCTCCGGATGAACCACGCTCACGCGAAACGGTAGCGACACGGCAAGCGGCCGGATATGCAGATTGCGGCCCGCGAAATCCAACGCCGTAAGCGGATTGACGATGGCCACGCCGAGACCTTGCCGCACGAAGCTGCAAACGGAGACGGCGGTGGGTGTCTCGATCATCTGGCGGCGCGCGATGCCCGCTTGCGTGAAGGCTTCGTCGATCTGAATCCGGTACGGATCGTTCGACGACAGACTGATGAAGGGTTGATTCGCGAAGTCCTTCAAATCGATCACGCGCTTTGCGAGCAATGGATGCCCATCGGGCAGCACGCAAACTTCGTCCACTTCGAGCAAAGGTGTCAAGCGTGTTCCAGCAGGCGGCGCGCCGTGTTCGGTCAGGCCGAGGTCATAACGCTGCGCGGTCAGCCATTCTTCGAGAAACGGCGATTCCTGCGTCGCGATCGAGAGGCTGACGCCGGGCTGTACATCGTGAAAACGTTTCGCCGCGCCTGGCAGGATCGAGTGCGAAAACGCGGGTAACGCGATGATGGAAAGCTGGCCGCCCTGGAATTCGCGCAGACTTGCCGCTGTGGACGCCACTCGTTCTAGGCCGATATAGGCGCGCTTGATTTCGTCGAACAGCGTCAACGCGGACATGGTTGGACGCAGCCGTCCATGCACGCGTTCGAACAAGGCAAAACCGATGCTCTGTTCCATGCGTGCAAGCTCGCGGCTTACCGTGGGCTGCGAGGTGAAGAGCATCTCGGCCGCTTTGGTGACGCTACCTGCCGTCATCAACGCGCGGAAGACTTCGATATGTCGATGAGTGAGCGCCATGATGTCTATATCAGGAATGAATGGGTTTGCGAAGAATAGGTATTTTACTGAATGACCGGTTCTCAGCATCATGTTGCTCACTAATGCTTCGATATAGAGAGCCGCGAACCGTGACCACATTCAATCCACCACAGATCGTCGAACTCGCGCATCAATACGGCACGCCCCTTTGGGTCTATGACGCCGACGTGATCCGCCAGCGTATCGCCGAATTGCGCAGCTTCGACGTGATTCGCTATGCACAGAAGGCGTGTTCGAACGTGCATATCCTGAGGCTGATGCGCGACGAAGGGGCGATGGTCGATGCGGTGTCTTCAGGCGAAATCGCGCGTAGTCTCGCGGTGGGTTTCACGCCGGATGGTGATACCGAGGGCGTGGTGTTTACGGCAGATCTTGTCGATCACGCGACGCTGGCCACCGTGATCGAGCATCGCATCACGGTCAACGCCGGTTCGCTCGATATGCTCGACTGTATTGGACGACACGCGCCTGAAGGTCACCGTGTGTGGTTGCGGATCAATCCCGGTTTCGGCCACGGACACAGCAACAAGACCAACACGGGCGGCGAGCACAGCAAGCACGGCATCTGGCTTGACGACGTGCCGCTGGCGATTGCCATGGTGCGGCGTTATGGCATGAAGCTGGTCGGGTTGCACATGCATATCGGCTCCGGCGTCGACTACACGCATCTATCGCGCGTGTGCGATGCAATGGTCGAAGCGGTGCAAGGCTTGGGCCACGATATCGAAGCTATTTCGGCCGGTGGCGGTTTATCGGTGCCTTATAGCGAAGGCGAACCGCGGATCGACATCGAGCACTATTTCCGTCTTTGGGACGCGGCGCGGCGGCAGATCGAAACGCATCTTGGGCATCGCGTGAGACTCGAAATCGAGCCGGGGCGCTTTCTGGTTGCAGAAGCGGGTGTGCTGGTTGCCGAGGTGCACGCGCTGAACCGGCGGCCGAACCGGCAGTTCGCCTTGGTGGATGCGGGATTCAATGATCTGGTGAGGCCGTCGTTCTACGGCAGCCATCATGAGATGACGGTGGTGAAAGGTAATGGCGTGCCGAGCGAAGCGCCGGCTGGCTCTTTCGCGGTGGCCGGGCCGTTGTGTGAAGCGGGTGATGTGTTCACACAAGAGGCGGGCGGTGTTGTCACGAGTCGCGCCATGCCGGCGCCGGAAGTAGGGGACTTCATCGTGTTTCATGACGCCGGGGCGTACGGTGCGTCGATGTCATCGAACTACAACAGCCGGCCGTTGGCGCCTGAGGTGTTGCTGGAAAACGGCACGCCGCGGTTGATTCGGCGCAGGCAGACCATCGAGGAGTTGATCGCGCTCGAAACGCCAAATTGATTCTGTCGAGCGTGGTCGCTGCGAACCGTCGGCCGTACGCCAGGCCACCGCAAGCGTTGTGCATTGCGAATGCACGTTCGACTCTAAATCGACCCTCGTCGGGCTTTTTTATGCCCCAGCGCTCATCGCGCCCGCACCGTGCGCGTGTATGACGCAATCATCGTCGCGAGTTCCTGCGCGGCGGGCGTCACGGGAATCGCCGCGCGCTGCAGCAGGCACACGTTCTGTTCGACCGCCCGTTCGCGCACATTGATCGACGTGAGCGTGCTCGCAAACGGTCCGCGTTTGACGACAATCGACGACTCCAGCGACAGGCAGTCCGTCGCGCCCACCAGATGCAGCGTCTCGTACAGACCTTCCACCGTCGCGATGATTTTCGGCGGCGGCAGGCCGCGGCTCTCGAACAGATGGTTCAGGCGATTGACCTGCGGATCGTCGGTGAGATTCGGCGAGGGCGTCGCCACCCATGTGCAATCGACGAGATCGGCAATCGAGGTGGCGCCTGTTTTCGGATGACCGCGACGGCAGACGACCACGGGATCGGACGGATAGAGCGGCGTCACGGACAGATCGGCCGTATCGGTGTGCTTCGACACTAGCGCGACAGCGAAATCGAGCCTGCCCTCGCGAATCCACGAAATCATCATCCGTGAGGTGCCGGTGCGCAAATGTACGGCGACCCGCTCGAAGCGCGCGCGGAATTCCATCAGCACCGGCGCGAAGGCGTCAATCAGCGGCTCCGTGGTCATGCCGAACGTGACCTCGCCCGCGTAGTCGCCACGCAGTTGCTGCACTTCCTGCTCGGCCCGCTCGCATTCGCCGAGAATCGCGCCGGCGCGCTGCAAGAGCCGCTGGCCGAGCGCGGTCAGCGCGATGCCGCGGTTCGTGCGGGTGAATAAAGTCGCGCCCAGCATCGATTCGAGATTCTGCAACTGCTGCGTGATGCCGCTCTGGGCGATGCCGAGCGCCCGCGACGCCGCGCGGATGCTGCCGTGCTCGGCAACGGCGGTGAACGCGCGTAGCTGGGAGATCGTCAGCGCCATGAGAAGTCTCTGTGATCGGTAAAAGTGATCATGATATTACTTTCGGGGCTTCTTTGAGGCGCAACGGCGGCATAGGATGGCCCTGTAGTAATCCGCCCAACCCACACCCGCCTCCCATGAAAATTCCGCTGATGATCTTGAGCGCCGCGCTGGCTTTCAGCAGTTGTGCGTTTGCCGCCGACCCCGCCATGCTGCGCCTCGGTATCGATCCGACCTATCCGCCAATGGACTCCAAGGCGCCCGACGGCAGCTTTAAAGGTTTCGACGTCGATCTCGGCAACGAAATCTGCCGGCGCATCCGTGCGCATTGCCAGTGGATCGAACTCGAGTTCTCGGGGATGATTCCCGCGCTGCAGGCGCGCAAGATCGACGCGATCCTTTCGTCGATGGCGATCACGGAGAAACGCGAGCAACAGATTCTGTTTTCGTCGAAGCTGTTCCAGTTCAAATCGCGGCTGATCGCGCGGCAAGGTTCGGCGCTCGCGGGCGGGTTGAATGCGTTGGCCGGCAAGCAGATCGGCGTGCAATCGGGGACGCAGTTCGAAGGGTATGCGCTAAAGAATTGGGCGCCGCTTGGCGTGCACGTGGTTGCGTACAAGAGTCAGGATGAGGTGTTCGCCGACTTGCAGAACGGTCGCCTCGATGGCGCGCTGCTCGGATCTGTTGAAGCCAACTACGGCTTTTTGCGCACGCCGGCGGGGAAGGGGTTTGCGTTTGTCGGCGAGCCGCTTTCGATGGGTGATCGCGGCGTGGGCATCGGCTTGCGCAAGGATGAGACTGCGGTGCAGGCGTCCATTAACGAGGCGATTGCTTCGATGCGCAAGGACGGTACGTACGCGCAGATCGCGAAGAAGTACTTCGACTTCGATCCGTACGGCAATTGATTTTCTCACTTCATATTCTTTTCCAGGCTTCTCGCTCTTATGAACAAGCAATCGATTCCGCTTCTATCGCCGGCTATCGGCACGCACCGCGAACTGGTGTCGTTTCATTTTGGTCCTGCGGATAGCGGACAGAAGATCTATATCCAGTCGTCGCTGCATGCCGATGAAACGCCTGCGATGTTGACGACGGTTTTGCTTAAGCGTCGATTGCTTGAACTGGAGAAGCAGGGTGCGTTGAACGCGGAAATTGTGCTGGTACCGGTGGCGAATCCGGTCGGGCTTGGGCAGTATGTGCTCGGGCAGTTTCTTGGGCGCTTCGATCTGGGCAGCGGCAAGAACTTCAATCGACACTTCATGCAGTTTTCGAAGCTGGTGGAGCGGGCTAAGGAGGCGTTGGGTTCGAACGCTGTGGAGAATCGACGGATTGTTCGCGAACTCATCGCGGCTGAGTTGGCTGAACAGAAGCCGTTGACTGAATTCGAGTCGCTGCAATTGGCCTTGCTGAAGCTTTCTTTCGATGCGGACGTGGTGATCGATTTGCATTGCTCTTTGGAAGCGGCGATGCACCTCTATACCAGTGAGGCGGCGTGGCCTGAGTTTGAGCCTTTGTCACGGTATCTGGGGGCGCAGGCTTCGTTGCTCGCGACTAACTCGGGCGGTGAGTCGTTTGATGAGACGCATAGCTTGTTGTGGTGGCAACTGCAGCAAGCTATGCCTGCTGATAAACCGGTACCCAATGGGGCGATTGCTGTCACTGTGGAGTGCCGTGGGCAGCGGGACGTGTCTTATGAAGTCGCGCAGGAGGACGCAGACGCGTTGATTGACTATCTGGTCTGGCGCAAGGCTATCAAGCTCGATGTGAAGCCTTTGCCCGAGTTGCTCGCGCCCGCTACGCCGCTCGCTGGCAGCGAGCAGTTCTATGCGCCTGTTAGCGGAATTCTGATTCATCGCGCGAAGATCGGCGACACGATTCGCGTCGGGCAGGCGCTGTTTGATATCGTCGATCCGTTGACGGATGAGACTACTACTCTCGTTAGTAACACCGAAGGGGTGTTTTATATGCGGCGCGCGATTCGGTTTGTGACGGCTGGGGCGCCGCTGGGGCGGGTTACGGGGAAGACAGCGTTCAGGACCGGGGTCTTGTTGGGGGCGTGAGTTATTCGCTTTGTTGACGGTCAGGCGCACTGGTGTTTTCAGACCACGCCAGCCTGCTGGGTGCGTCTGCCGTCTACAGGTTTTCTTACTTCCTTCCCACCAGATACGTCACACCATTCGGACCGTAGCGCTCTGCGTGCGGTTTGTTCGCCGGTAAGTGGAAGACGTCGCCGACTCTATATGCTTGCTCGGTGTCGCCCACGCGGATGTGCAACTCGCCTTCCAGAATCAACGCTTTTGCTTCGAATGAATGTTCATGCCCATCCATCGTGGTGTTCGCCTCGCGCGTCACAACGACGGCCTCAGGGAATCCTTCTTTCGTCAGGCTTTCAGTGAATGCTTCGCGGTCCATGGCGTCTCCATCGGTAAGTAGGTGCGGAGATTCACTGTAACGCTATCCGCCAATTCGTGCAGAGCGCGGCCGTATGTCATGCCAATGCTGTTACGCCAGCGCCGACCTTCCTGCGAGTTCTCGTGCGCGGCGCCATTGATTCACCCAGCCCTGTCCGCCGGCGCGTAGCGTTCGCTTCGGCCTCTTCTGCATCAAGCATGACGACTGAGAACTTCCCCCGCTCGATGTTTGCCTCGGTTTCGTACTGCTGTGCCGTACGCTCCAATAACTCCGCAAGCAACATCTGGTCGCGACGGTCGCAATGGTTCATCGCGATACCTTTGCGCAGCGTCCTGGCAAGCATAGCCAGCGATGAAAGCCGTTCCACATACGTGCGGGTTGCTTCCAATACTTCGCCGGCAAGTCGCTTATATTCAGCGGGTTTCACCGACAGACGAGGGTTCATAAATGGAGCTTCAGCGGGTTTGCTCATGGCGCGATTTCCGGTTGATTCTCGAAATCGCCCGACACTCGCTGCAAACGGGTGGGCGGGCACGTAGCGAGGTTGAGAGACCGGTGCCACACCAAACCGGCGAGCCTCGCGGCTCCCTCGCCACGGCCCACCCATAAATAGACGAACTGAGGCAAACGCGCGAGCTGCGTAGCAGGTCGAACGGGTTGTGGCATGCGGGCTCTCACACCCGGTCATCATTGTTTTGACGACCGCCAGATTATAAGCGCGCCCTTCTCTTAGAATTCACTTTGTTAAGCTAACTATATAACTTTGGCCAATCGGCCTAAGACGGCCGCAACATTTCCTCAGCGCAACGACATCAAACCTCTGAACTTCGATCAAGCGACCCAACAAAGCAGCCGCTCAACCGAAGCCCATCCACCTTCCCCCGCCCTTAATTCACCACCAACACCGGCGCCACAGCCGCCGGATCACTAATACTCGGCCGCCCATTCTCAACGTGCCCAGCCACGCGACGCGAGAAGCTGGCGTCATCGTTACTCGTCACCGTCAAGTCATACCAGTGATGGCTCGACGCCTGCACCCAAGCCTCTTCGATATGCGCCTCCGCCGGCACCACCACCGGACGCGTCCGCGCCCCATACGCGTTGTCGGTCACCGTCAAGCGCGCAACACCGCCTCCCTTGTTGCTGAACTTCAGAAACACGTTGCCGTTCGCAACATCGTATTGCACCTTGATTTCCGGCTGTGCGGGCTTGCCGTTGCCATGGCCGCCCGAGGCTGCCTGCGCCGTTTGCGCCGTCGCCGGTTGCGTATTCCCCGCAAACTTACGCACGAAACCATTCGGCCCAAACACCTCGAATGCATACACGCCGTTCGTCGTCGTCAGGTCAAAGCTTTCATTGAGCGACTTGCCGGCCTCGACGGTATAACGCCACGGACCATCCGTGCGATTCGTCGAGTACACGTAGAAATGCGCGCCTTGATCGCCGCTATTGGCAAGCACGATCTCGAACGTGTTCTTCTTCACATCCGCGTGCCCATTCACATGCAGCTCATACGGCAGCGCGCGGGCGAAGCGAATGCCGCTTTCCTGCGGGTCAATCGCGCCAAGCGTCGTGGGGACGGTTGGCTTCGGCTGCGTCGCGCACTGGTTGTCGGCGATGCTCTTGTAGTTGCTCGTGTCCGGCAGCGGCGGCACCTTCGAGTCCGGCGTGCGGAAGTCGAACGCCGTGGTCAGGTCACCGCATACAGCGCGGCGCCATTGCGTGATATTCGGCTCATACACACCAAAGCGCGTCTCGATGAAGCGAATCACCGACGTGTGATCGAACACCTGCGAGCACACAAAACCACCCTTGCTCCACGGCGATACGATCGTCATCGGCACGCGCGGGCCGAGGCCGTACGGCAGACCGTCCGCGGTGTAGCTGCCGCCACGCGCCGGATTCACCACGTTGTGAATTTCACCGTCGGTGCTGACCGTCGACTGGCCTTGCGCCGGCGTCGTCGCCGGTTGCGGCGGCACGAGGTGGTCGAAGAAGCCGTCGTTCTCGTCGTACATGATGAATAGCACGGTCTTGCTCCACACTTCGGGATTCGACGTCAACGCATCGAGAATCTGCGACGTGTATTCCGCGCCGTATGCGGGCGTATAGCTCGGGTGCTCGGAGTACGCAGCCGGCGGGCACAGCCACGACACTTGCGGCAACTTGTTGGCCAGCACGTCGGCCTTCAGGTCGTCGATGGTGCGCACGGTTTGCGCACGCTCATACAACGGCGACCCCGGCTGCGCGTTGATGAAGTTCGCGAAGTTCTGCAGGACGTTGGTGCCGTAGTTGCCATTCAACGGATCGGCGCCGGTCAAACCCTGCTGATACACCTGCCACGAAATCCCCGCGGCTTGCAGGCGTTCCGGGTACGTGGTCCACGAGAGCAATTGATAATTCGGCGGACCGTCGCCGTCGACGAAATCGTTGTTGTCGAGCAGCGGACCGCCCAGCGTGCCGGTCGGATCGACCATACCGGTCATCAGATACGAACGGTTCGGGTGTGTCGGTCCCGGCAGCGAGCAGAAGTAGGCGTCGCAGATCGTGAATGCATCGGCCAGCGCGTAATGGAACGGAATGTCGCTGCGCAGGTGATAGCCCATCGTCATGTCGGTCTTGTTCGCGGGCCACTGGTCGTAGCGGCCGCCGTCGATGGCGGCATGCGTCTTGTACCAGGTGTGGTCAAGATCGCCGACGCATTGCGCGCTGGTCGTCGCCGTGTTCAGATGGAACGGCAGCACCGGCTGGGTCGGGTCTTCCTTCGACGGTTGATACCACACCGGCTTGCCGCCCGGCAGCGGAATCGGGAAGCGGTCGTTGTAACCACGTACGCCGCGCAGGTGGCCGAAGTAGTGGTCGAACGAACGGTTCTCCTGCATGAACACGACGATGTGCTCGACATCGCGGATGGTGCCGGTGCGCGAAAACGCGGGCACGGCAAGCGCATTGCGAATGGACTCGGGCAGCGCGGTCAGCGCGGCGGCGGCGCCGGCGGATGAAGCCACGGTCTGCAGGAAACGGCGACGGCTATTTGATGTCATCGAATATCACCTTCTGCGGGTGGGGAAAGAATAGCGCGCCTCGCGCGCGCCGGAGGAGTCAGGTCAGTTGCTGTTGGCGTTGTCGCCCGGTGCGTAATGCATCACGGGCGTGACTTGCTGGCTGTCGGCAGCGAGGCTGGCTTGCATGTTTTGTGTGATCGGGTCGGACGCGGCGGCAGGGCCGGCTGCGAGTGGCGCTGATGCGTTGAGCATCCCCGCCACGGGAACTGTCGTGGCGTTTTGCGCGACAGCATTATTAGCGGCGGTTGGCGATGAAGACGTCGAGGCCGAGCCGGAGTCATCGGCGCCGCAACCGCTCAACGCGAAAGTTGCGAGCGCAACGAAAACGGCGCTGGCCAGGCGGGTGTCTGTTCTCATGTCTGCATCCAATGTGTGGCGGCGGATGCAGTCTCCATTCCTTTCGAGAAATAATTGTGAAACGTTTGCGAGTGGATAGACTTACGTCGCAATGTCGGCTAGTAGAAAGGAAATGGAAAGCAGTAAGCAGGAGAATATTCACGTTGGCGCCATACGGCTGAAGCCTTGGCACACCGAACGATTTGCGGCTTTGCATACCTTGGTAGGTCCATGACACGCATCACAAGACCTTTCGACATGACGCGTCTCGAAGACGAATGGCTCGAAGCAGACGGCTTCGGCGGCTTCGCTTCGGGAACCGTCGGCACACTGCGCACGCGCCGCTATCACGCGTTGCTGCTCACGGCTACGCGCGCGCCTGGCGGGCGCGTGGTACTCGTGAACGGGGTGGAAGCGTGGCTCGAAGCGGACGGCCAGCGTTATCCGTTGAGCATGCAGCGGTATGTGCCGGACGTGATCTATCCCGACCTGACAGCGAGTCTTCTCGCGTTCGACACCGACCCGTGGCCGACATGGCGTTTGCAACTCGATCCGCAGAAAACGCTGATAGCGGAAGTGTTCGTGAGCAAGGCGACGCGCGAAACGGTTTTGCGTTGGCGGCTGGAAGGTTCTGAGGCGGCTTCTGGCGCGGGTGCGTTCACCCTGAAAGTCCGGCCCTTGCTCTCCGGGCGCGATTACCATGCACTGCACCACGAAAACTCCGCGTTCAATTTCAACGCGCAGACGAGCAGTGATCAGGCGTGCGTGAGTTGGCAACCTTATGGCGACCTGCCGGTCGTTAATGCGGCGACCAATGGCGTCTACACGCACGCGCCTGATTGGTATCGACACTTCTGCTACGTTCGCGAGCGCGAGCGTGGTCTCGATTTCAGCGAAGACTTGGCAACGCCCGGCGTGTTCAGCTTCAGTCTTGCCGATGGCGAAGCGGTGATGATCCTCAGCGCTTCGATCGCATGCTCAGCATCCGTGTCGGCGCCGCCCTCAGTATCCGCGTCGGAGCCGGCAGGTACGAAGGCAGTCGCCACCTATGCAGCGGAGTCGGCCGGCACCTGCAACCGTGTAACGAAGCCGGCAGGCGTGAACCCAGCCCCCCACGCAACCGAACTCGCGCACATCGAACAGCAGCGCCGCAGCGCACTCGGCTCACGTCTGCAACGTTCCGCCGACGCCTACCTTGTAGCCCGCAACGAAGGCCGCACGATCCTCGCCGGCTTTCCATGGTTCACCGATTGGGGCCGCGACACGTTCATCGCCATGCGCGGCTTGCTGATCGCAACGGGGCGCCTCGACGAAGCCGAAGCGATCCTGCTCGAATGGTCGGGCACCTTGTCCGAAGGCATGCTGCCGAATCGCTTTCCCGACTACGGTGACACCCCTGAATACAACTCCGTCGATGCATCGTTATGGTTCGTCATCGCCGTCCACGACTATCTGGCGACGACCCACGCAAAAGCCGACACCCGAACGCGCCTGCAGCAGGCGGTCGAAACCATCCTCGCGGGCTACACGAACGGCACGCGCTTCAACATCAAAGCCTCCACCGACGACGGCCTCCTGAGCGCCGGCGTCCCCGGTGTACAACTCACGTGGATGGACGCAAAGGTCGGCGATTGGGTGGTCACGCCGCGCATCGGCAAACCCGTGGAAGTACAGGCGCTCTGGATCAACGCATTGCGCATTGCAGCAACGTGGAATCCGCAGTGGCAGCCACCTGCGGAGCGAGCGTTGCAAGCGTTTCATGAACGTTTTACCGATCCGGCGACGCAAGCGCTCGTCGATAACGTCGACGTGGATTTCGTGAAAGGTGCGGTTGACCGCTCAATCCGCCCAAATCAGATCTTCGCCGTAGGCGGCCTGCCGTTTCCGTTACTCGAAGACGCGGCGGCGCGCGCGGTGGTCGATCAGGTCGAAGCGCACTTGCTCACGCCGCTTGGCCTCAGAACGCTCGCCCCGTCCGATCCTGCCTACCGCGGGCACTACGGCGGCACGCCGCTGGAGCGCGATGGTGCCTATCATCAAGGGACGGTCTGGCCATGGCTGCTAGGCCCATTCGTCGAAGCGTGGCTGCGGGTTCACGGCGCCGAGCCGGATGCCCGTACACAAGCCAAAGCGCGCTTTCTCGACCCGCTGTACGCGCATCTCGATCACGCCGGCTTCGACCATCTCTCCGAAATCGCCGACGGCGACGCGCCGCACACGCCCGCCGGCACGCCGTTTCAGGCGTGGTCGCTGGGGGAGTTGCTGCGCATCGAAAACCTGCTTGCCCGATTGGAGTCCATCGCCCCTTAAACCGCGCTACGATGTGAGTCCCACCGCCAGGCCCGACGCAAGGACGTAGTCATGCCACCGCTGCGCGCTGCCAATCTGCTCGATACGATCGAAGGTTCCCGCCTGCACTCCGCCGACTGTGCCCATTGGCAACGCTGGGGGCCGTATCTCAGCGAGCGTCAGTGGGGCACGGTGCGCGAGGATTACAGCGCGGATGGCACCGCCTGGGACTCTTTCCCCCACGACCACGCACGCAGCCGCGCTTACCGTTGGGGCGAAGACGGCATCGCCGGTTTCGGCGACGACAAACTGAGCTGGTGCGTGTCGCTCGCGCTTTGGAACCGGAAAGACCCGATCCTGAAGGAACGTCTGTTCGGCCTCACCAACGCGCAGGGCAATCACGGCGAGGACGTGAAAGAGCTGTACTTCTACGTCGACGGCACGCCGACGCATTCGTACATGCGGATGCTCTACAAGTACCCGCACGCCGCCTTTCCGTACGACGACCTCGTGCAGGAAAACGCGCGGCGTGGCGGCGACATGCCGGAATACGAAATTCTCGACACCGGCGTGTTCGACGATTGCTGTTACTTCGACGTGCAGGTTGAGTACGCGAAGCATGCGCCCGACGACATCCTGATGCGTGTGACGATCGAGAATCGCGCGGACGAGGCGGCTTCGCTCGACGTGCTGCCGCAGATCTGGGCGCGCAATTCGTGGTCGTGGAAGGAAAACAAGGACAAGCCGTCGCTTGTCGCGGGCAAGGACCACAACGGTGAAGTCCATGTGGTCGGCAAGCAGCATGGCCATGAGCCGATCGTCGTGACAGCGTGGTCGAAAGACGCGCCGCAGATGGCGTGGCTGTTCTGCGAGAACGACACCAACGTCAAGCGTCTGTTCAACATGGAGGGTGCCGGGCCGTTCAAGGACGGCTTCAACGACTACCTCGTCCACGGCGACGAACAGGCGGTCCGCCGCGACGCCGGCACCAAGGCGGGCGCGCATGCGTCGATTGAACTCGGCCCGCATGGCCGCGCCGTGGTGCACCTGCGCTGGCGTCCGCAATCGGCGCCGGACGACACGCAACTCGATGCGGATGCGGTGTTCGCTCATCGCATCGCCGAGGCCGATGAATTCTATGGCGCGCTGCAACACGAAATCGACGATCCCGACGCGCGCCTCGTACAGCGTCAGGCGCTCGCCGGCATGCTGTGGTCCAAGCAGTACTACCAGTACGACGTGCAACGCTGGCTCGAAGGCGATCCGCTGCAACCCACGCCACCTGGGTCCCGCAAACGCGGCCGCAATGCGGACTGGCGGCATCTGTGCAACGCGGACATCGTGTCGATGCCCGACAAGTGGGAATACCCGTGGTACGCGTCATGGGACCTGGCGTTTCATGCGGCCGCGTTCGCGCTGATCGATCCCGCGTTTGCCAAGCGTCAATTGCTGCTGCTGGTGAAGGACCGCTATCAGCATCCGAATGGCCAGATACCCGCCTACGAATGGGCGCTCGGCGACGCAAATCCGCCCGTGCATGCCTGGGCCGCGTGGCGCGTCTATGAGATCGACCGCGCGCTGACCGGCAAGGCGGATCGGGATTTTCTGGAGCTCGTATTTCACAAGCTTCTACTGAATTTCACGTGGTGGGTGAACCGCAAGGATGCAGACGGCCGCAATGTTTTTCAGGGCGGCTTTCTCGGACTGGACAACGTAGGCATTTTCGACCGATCGTCGCCGCTGCCAACTGGCGGTCACATTGATCAGGCCGACGGCACCGCGTGGATGGCCGCGTACGCGCTCGACCTGATGCGGATCGCGCTCGAACTCGCGTACGCGAACCACGTGTTCGTCGATATCGGCGTGAAGTTTTTCGAGCACTTCCTGTATATCGCCGAGGCCGTGAGTTGCGACGACGGTTGCGATACCGGTCTATGGGACAGCGAAGACGAATTCTTCTACGACAAATTGCGCCTGCCCGACGGCAGCAATATTCCGATGCGCCTGCGCTCGATCGTCGGCCTGATTCCGCTTTTCGCGGTGCACGTGCTTGAAGAACGTTTGCATGGTCACTTGCCGGGTCTGCGCGAGCGGCTCGTCTGGTTCCTCGAACATCGCCCCGATCTGGCGAAGCTGGTTTCGCGCTGGAACGAGCCTGGCAAGGGCAATGCGTTACTGCTCTCGCTTCTGCGCGGGCATCGGATGAAAGCGTTGCTGCGCCGGGCGCTCGACGAAAGCGAATTCCTCTCCGATCACGGCGTGCGGGCGCTGTCGCGATTCCATCGCGACCATCCGTTCGAGTTCAACCACAACGGCACCAGCGTCACCGTCAAGTATCTGCCGGCCGAATCCGACACACGGGTGTTCGGCGGCAATTCGAACTGGCGCGGACCGGTATGGATGCCGGTGAACTATCTGTTGATTGAATCGCTGTACGAATTTCATCGTTACTACGGCGATAGCTTCCGCGTCGAATATCCGACAGGCTCAGGGCAGAAGTTTTCGCTCAGCGAAATTGGTGACGAATTGGCGCGCCGGGCGACCACATTGTTCCTGAAGGACAAAAATGGCGAACGTCCGGTGATGGGCGCGTATCCACTTTTGCAGGCCGACCCGCGTTCGCGCGATCTCGTGTTGTTCCATGAGTATTTCCATGGCGACAACGGGCGTGGTGTGGGTGCTTCGCATCAAACCGGCTGGAGCGGCTTGGTGGCGCTGCTGCTGCAACCGAGGGCGATGGGCGCATCCGGCAATGTGCCGCTGGCTGGCGAGCCGGACCGGGCACCGATGCCGACGTCGACTTCGGCGCCTGCTCCGGCATACACACCCGAGTCCGCGCCCGAACCTGCGCCTGCGCTGGTAACGGCGGTGACCAAGTAGCGAGGTCTTTCATGTGCCGCCACGTCCGTTCCATTGGCTTCCTTCCTTAAGCGAATCCCATGTCGACTACTCCGAACACTCCAACTTCCGCCAGTCGCGAACCCAGTTGTAAAGTCAGCGCGGGTCCGCATGAAGCGCCTTCGTCGCCGGCCGGCAAGCGGCCTGCGCCGCCTTGCACGCTGGTGATTTTCGGCGCAGGCGGTGACCTGACCAAGCGATTGTTGATGCCCGCGCTGTACAACCTCGCAGTGGACGGCCTGCTCGATGACGGCATGAAGATCATCGGCGTGAATCACGGCGAACGCGAGACGAGCGTATGGCGCGAAGACTTGCATAAGTCGCTGCAACAGTTCGCCGCCGACAAAGCCAGCACTTTCCACGCCGGCAAGCTCGACGACAAAGCGTGGGACTGGGTCGCGCAGCGGCTCGAATACATGGCCGGTGAGTTCGAAACCGACGACACGTTCGCGATGCTCAAGCAAAAGCTCGATCAGTCGCCGGGTGGCAATGTGATTTTTTACCTGGCGGTCACTGCGCGCTTTTTTAAACCGATCGTCGAGCATCTCGGCAAAGCGGGCTTGCTGAAAGAAGGTGAGGGCAGCTTCCGCCGCATCGTGATTGAGAAACCATTCGGCACCGATCTCGCTTCGGCGCGTGATCTGAACGCGCACATTCTGTCGTACGCGGACGAGTCGCAGGTGTATCGCATCGATCACTTCCTCGGGAAGGACACCGTGCAGAGCATTCTCGCAGTGCGCTTTGCGAATGCGCTGTTCGAACCGATCTGGCGGCGCGAATATATCGACAGCGTGCAGATCACCGCGGCCGAAACGATCGGCGTGGAGGGACGCGGCAAATTTTACGAGCAGACCGGCGCGTTCCGCGACATGCTGCCAAACCACCTGTTCCAGTTGCTCGGCATGGTCGCGATGGAGCCGCCCAATTCATTCGATGCCGAAGCCGTGCGCGACAAGAAGGCTGAGATCTCCGACGCTATCCAGCCGCTGACCGCCGACGACGTCGTCTTCGGTCAATACGAAAAGGGTCCGGCGGGCATCGGCTATCGCGAGGAACCGGACGTCGCGCCGGACAGCACGACCGAAACCTACGCCGCCGCCCGTGTGTACGTCGAGAACTGGCGCTGGGCGGGCGTGCCGTTCTATCTGCGCACCGGTAAGCGGCTCGCCGCGCGCCGCACGGAGATCTCGGTGCAACTGAAGCCGGTGCCGTTCCGTCTGTTCCGCGACACGCCGGTCGACGCGTTGACGCCGAACGTGTTGACCTTGCGCATCGATCCCGCGCACGGCACGAGTTTCGATTTCAATGTGAAGACGCCGGGGCCGGTGATGCAGATCGGCGCGGTGCAGTCGTCGTTCGACTACGCAGACTTCTTCGCCGAGCGGGCCAACGTTGGCTACGAGACCTTGCTGTACGACTGCATGCTGGGTGACGAGACGCTGTTTCAGCGCGCAGACAGCATCGAAACGAGCTGGTGCGCGGTGGACGACGTGTTGCACCCGAAGACCGGCGGCGCGATGCCGGTGCACGGTTATGCTGCTGGCAGCGAAGGGCCCGCTGAAGCAGACGCGCTGCTCGCACGCGACGGCCATGCATGGCGGCCTTTGAAGCAGGATGCAGTCGAAAAGAAGTAATTCCATGAGGCGCACCAACACAATCGGGGGACACCGTGGCCACACGTAAGACGAAAGTAAAAAGCAGTACCGAGCGGATTCTGGCGATCGATGTCGGTGGCACGGGCTTGAAAGCCGCGATCATCGATGCGGACGGCCAGATGAAAACCGACCGTTTGCGCGTGCCGACGCCGCATCCGTGCACGCCGGATCAACTGGTGGATGCGTTGGTGAAGCTGGTCGAGCCGCTCGTCGAAAAGGAGCCGCCTACGCTGATGTCGATTGGTTTTCCGGGTGTGGTGCGCAACAACCGCATTTTGACGGCGCCGCATTTTGGCGTTGAAGGCTGGCATGACATTCCGCTCGCGGATTCGCTGGCGCAGCGCCTCGGCGGTCTGCCGGTGCGCATGATCAACGACGCGGAGATGCAGGGCTTTGCCGCGATCGAAGGTCATGGGATCGAGCTCGTCCTGACGCTTGGAACAGGCGCGGGCACGGCGCTGTTCCGCGACGGCGAGTTGATGCCTCACCTCGAGCTTGCGCATCATCCGGTCAGCAAGAAGGGGGTGGCGTACGACGAGTACATCGGCGACGCAGCGCGCGAGAAGGCAGGAAACAAGCGCTGGAATCGCCGGGTCCAGAAGATAATCGGCATTCTCAATTCGCTGGTGAACTATGACAAGCTGTGGATTGGCGGTGGCAACGCGGCGCGGCTGACGTTCAAATTGCCCGCAAATGTCGCGACCGTATCGAACGATGCGGGAATCGAAGGCGGCGCGCGCTTGTGGCATCCAAAGTCATTGCGTGAGACGCGGCAGTTGCCGGAGGCGAATGAGCGGACGGGTCGGTTCAAGTGATGCGTGGTGTGCTGATGGATTCGTTGCGCGTCGGCGGAATAAAGTGCCCGATCGATACGTTTGTCACCGGTGGCTGTGACGCGCGTTTGTTGCGCCATTGCCTTTTTCAGCTTAGCTAACTTATACCTAGGGCAGCCAACGATGATTCGAAGCGATACCGCTGGCGTTGCACGACGCCTGTTATTTGTCAGCATGTGCGCCGTGCTGACTTTTACTGCAGTGAGTGCCCGCGCGGCCGATGCATTCGCGCTGTCGTCGCCGGGTGTGGCCGACGGCGGCACGCTGGATTCGAGCCACGCGGCGAGCGCGAATAATTGCGGTGGCGGGAATGTGTCGCCGGCCTTGCAATGGCGGAACACGCCTGCCGGCACGAAGAGTTACGCCATTACTATTTTCGATCCGGACGGCGCGAAGGGTCTGGGCATTGTGCATTGGGTGTTGTATGGAGTCGCACCGTCGGCGACCGGGCTCGGCGCGGGTGCGACGCCGGCCGGTAGCGTGGCCGGAACGAACCGGACGGGTGGCCCTGGCTATTACGGACCGTGCCCGCCAGTCGGGGACGTACCGCATCACTATGTTGCGCAGGTCTATGCGCTTGATTTACCGCCCGACGCATTGCCGGCGGGATTGACGCGCGACGCGTTGCAGGCGGCTATGAAGGACCATGTGCTCGCTGCGGCGAGTACGGTGCTTCGATACGGACGGTGATCGGGTGGTGGTTTCTATACCTTCGATGGCGGCGGCCAGGCAACCGAAGCCGCCGTCAAAGGCACCCCACTATCGGGCCGCATCACCCCATCGATACTCCAGACTCACCTCATCAAGCTGCGCCTTAACCTGTGGATCGAGCACAAGCTCCGAAGCCGCCAGCGTATCGCTCAACTGCTCAGCGCGACTGGCGCCAATAATCGCCGATGTAATCAGCGGATTAGCCAGCACCCACGCAAGAGAAACCCGAGTCAAAGACTCGCCTGTCGGCGTAGCGATCGCCTTCAGTTTCTCGATCGTTTCGAACTCGCGCTGATGCCAGTACCGCTCCTGATACATGGCTCCCGCCTTCCCGACGGTTTCGGTGAATCGCCCGGACGTGGGTGCAGCATCCACCCGATGTTTACCGGTCAGCAAACCACCTGCCAGCGGGTTATAAGGCATCACGGCTAATTGCTCTTCATCCGCCAAAGGCAACAACTCCCGCTCGATCTGCCGGAACAACAGGTTATAGCGGGGCTGCACCGATACAAACCGCGCCACGCCCAGCACGTCGGCGCGACCCAGCGCCCGTGCCAGTCGATACGCCAGGAAATTCGACACGCCGATATACCGCGCCTTCCCGGATCGCACGATCACGTCCAGTGCTTCGAGCGTCTCATCGAGTGGGGTGTTCGCGTCGTCGGAATGGAGCTGGTAAAGGTCCACGTAGTCCGTGCCGAGCCGCCGCAGCGATGCGTCGATCGCGTCCAGCAGATGTTTGCGCGACGCGCCTTGATCCCACGCGGACGGCCCCATCTTGCCGACCGCCTTCGTGGCCAGAATGAAGCGGTCGCGTTTGCCCTTCAACCACCGTCCGACGACCTCTTCCGTGCGTCCGGCAATACTTTCGTCGGCGCCGAGCGGATAAACGTCGGCGGTATCGATGAAGTTCACGCCGGCGTCCGCCGCTGTGTCGAGAATCCGCCGTGAAACGTCTTCTTCAGTCTGCAGGCCAAAGGTCATCGTGCCGAGACACAGGTGCGAAACGGTCAGGCCAGTGCGGCCGAATTTGCGGTATTGCATGGTCAACTCCGAAGATGGACGGGACAGTTGCGGTAGGCGGTGTTGTAGAAAGGATAAACGGTGTCGCGATTTCGTGTTCGGCCGCCGGCACTCGCCCGGAACCCTGCCCGGCCGCCAGCGGAAAAGTGGGCGCTCGCGCTAGAATCGGCGCAGACCGCCAAAACCGTTGGCCCTGCCGGATTTCTGCCGATGACCACGTCCCCCAACCAGGTCGACGCCGCGTTGATATCGCGGCGGTCGATCCGCGCCTTTCTGCCCACGCCGGTTGCGCGCGCCGATATCGAGGCGATTCTCGAAGCGGCCAGCCGCGCCCCTTCGGGCACCAATACTCAGCCGTGGAAAGTGTATGTGGTGACGGGCGAGTCGCTCGCGCGCCTGTCGCAGGCTCTGGTCGCCGCCTATGACGACCCTCAGCGCGATGCGCTGTATCAGGAAGAGTATTGCTACTATCCGCACCAATGGGTGTCGCCGTACATCGACCGCCGCCGCAAGATCGGCTGGGATCTTTACGGCCTGCTGGGCATCGAAAAGGGCGACAAGGCGCGCATGCATGAACAGCATGCACAGAACTACCGGTTCTTCGGCGCGCCGGTCGGCCTGTTCTTCACGATCGAGCGGGTGATGGAGCGCGGTAGCTGGCTCGACTACGGCATGTTCCTGCAAGCGATCATGACGGCGGCGCGCGGGCGCGGCCTCGATACCTGTCCACAGGCGGCCTTTACGCAGTTTCATCGGCTGATTGCCGAGCATCTCGACCTGCCGGCCGAAGAGCAACTGGTGTGCGGCATGTCGCTCGGTTTCGCCGACGAAAGCGCGCTGGTCAATACGTTGCGCACGGATCGCGAACCGGTTGAACGGTTCACGCGATTTCTCGATTGAACCCGATCAACGGGCATCCCCACTTCCCATCTTCCCATCGGACCATGATGAAAACCTCACGCCGCCATTTTCTGATGCTGAGTGTGGGCGTGAGCTCAACGCTCATGCTGTCCCGCGTCGCGTTCGCCGACACCGCGAACGCACTGAGCGAAGCCGATCCGAAGGCGCAGGCCGTCGGCTATAAAGAGGACGCGTCAAAAGTCGACAAGGCGAAATTCCCTGGCTACGCCGCCGGACAAACCTGCGCCAACTGTTCGCTATTCCAGGGTAAGTCTACCGACGCCTACGGTGGCTGCACGCTGTTCGGCGACAAGCAGGTCGCCGCGCGTGGCTGGTGCAGCTCGTATTCGAATATGTGACCTGGCTAGCGGCCGTGTGCCGCTACGGGTGCCTTGGCACCTAGTTCAAAGCGCTCAGTACGAGCTCATGCGAACGGCCGATCCACAGTGCCGCGTCGCGGTGGTCGCGCAAGGCGTCGCCGGTATTCGGGTGCAGAAAAATATCGAGCGCGCCGTGATTCAGCGTGAGCCAGCCGACGAGTTCGGCGAACTGCTCCTGCGCGAATGCGAGCTGATACGACCACATCGGGTGCGGCCCGACCGGGCGTTCGTGAAAGCGCCCCATTTGCAGTTTGCCGTTCCAGTGTGCTTCGATTTGCTCGCGAAAGGTCCACGCGGCGTCGCGGCTACCTGAATCGAAGTAAACATGGGCGTGCCAGCTTTCGATGGCCGAGGTGTCGCGAAAGGTCATAGCGGGTTTCGTACCGTCTTTGTCAGACATTCATTTTGCTTGAGTTTTCGCTGACGCGTGCGGCGCGCGCCGCATCAGAAACTCTATTTCCTCTTCGGCGACGATTTCGAAGCCCAGGCGCTCGTACAGGCGCCTGGCGGGATTGCCTTTGAGCACCTTGAGGCTGACCGGCACTGCGTCGGCCTGCGCGGCCTGCAGAACAGTTTGCAGCGCGCGCTCGCCGATCCCGCGGCCTTGATGCTCGGGCGCGATCTGCACTTGCACGACGAACCACTCGGTTTCGGTGCGATACGCTTTCAGCAAACCAGCCGGCGCGCCATCGACGCAAATCACCTGTGCCGCATCGTAGCGATAGCGTAGACGCGCGAAATGCTGGGTATCGTCGACGAATTCGCCGGCGCGTGCCAGATGCTCGGTCATGGTGGCCTTGCGCAATTCGAAGAGAAAGCGCTCGTCGGCTTCCAGCGCGGGGCGCAGGGTAAGGGCAGGTTCTTGAACGGACATGCGGGTAACGTTTTCCGGTGCGCGGGCGGTGAGAAAGAATTGTCGTGGATTGTCGTGCCAGTAGCGCTTTTTACCACGCGCCTATGTTTCGGGCGCCCAACGTCACGGCTCAAGTCTGAAGAAACCGCGACACCGCGGCGATTCGGCAAACTGGCCTGCCAATTCCCCTCGTTTCGCGCAATTGCATTCTCGTGCGTTCACATAAACTGTTTTCCATGGAGCGACAAGTCACCGAGCCCATCGACGCGGTCTTCCCCCGCGTTGTTTTGAACCGTACCGTTGATGGCAGTTTGCCGCGTTTGACCAACGTGGCAGGGCAGTAAAGCAGTAGGAAGTCGAAGCAATGCAAATAGTGCGCAATCGCAGCAGCCATGCGCACGGCTCAGCAGGGGGTTGCAGCGAGGCGATGTTGATGGCGAGGAACCGAGCTGTAACGCAATACCGCAATACCGCCGTAAAGCAATACCGCCGTAAAGCAATACCGCAGCAAAGCAATAACGCAGTAGCGCAGTAGCAGTTCAGGTAGCAACAGCTTTGGTAGTCTGTGGTGGTTATAAAAGTCGGCAAGCATCCACGCGCCTGTACGACTCCTCCATCCTGTCCGGCCCTGTTCCCTCGCGGGAGCAGGGCTTTTTTTTTTCGTCGGCGCGGCCAATGTGACTTGTATTTACCCGATCCGAACCTATATGGCAGCGTTACGTTTCCTGCCAGCCGTAGCGGAAAATCTGCTCGCGCGCGGCGCGACGCCGCGCGCATTCGAGACTTTGAGTTGTTTAAGTCTGTCTTAATAGTTGCTTGCCATGATGGCTACACAGACTCACATTAAGGGCCTGTCAAGCCGCCGGCGCATCGGCGGCGTTTGCCACCGGAGAGCACACCATTCGGTGGCAAAGCCGAGAGTTAGCGAAGGAGGTTGAATCGATATGTCCAGTAAATCGCGAGTCCGCAAGCACACCCAGCCGGCCATGTCCCCGCTGTTGCGCGCGCTGACCTATAGCCGCACTGCCCACGAGCCAGTCACCGCGGCGATGCTCCTGCAGTGCTACACCGCCCTCGATGCATTCCGGCGCGGTCGAGGCACGCGGGATTTGCACCTGACCTTGAGCCGGCATCTGCTGGTGTCGCAAGAGTTGGCGCGTCTTGGCCTCGGTGAAGACGTTATTGCCGATATCGAAAGCGCGCATGCGGCGATGGTGCAACTCGACGCGCGTGAGCATCAAGACGGCGCCTGGCTGCTCGAAGACAGCGAATACGCACGTCTTTGCACCGCGCTGGCGATTCTGGATGGGCAACTGTCGGTCGCATCGTTGAGCGAGATTGCGAACGCCGAGACGAAGATGATCGAGGGGTTGATGAGATCGGCCCATACGCAAGCGATTGTCGAAGCGACCGTTTAAGCAACGTCGCGCTCTGCCGCAAGCTAACGCTCAAACGAAGAACGCCCCGTATGGGGCGTTTTTTCGCATCAGCGCTGATCCTGCTGTTGTTAGCCAATCCGACGCACCCGGTTAATTTACTGCGGCTATAATCTCCGGCATGAAATTTCTGCGGACTTTGCTCCTTCTGTTGCTATGCGCTGCGCTGCCCATTAGTGGGCTGGCGGCCAGCGGCTTGACGGGAGAATGTCCGATGCAGATGAGCATGAGTGCCGACGAGAGCGATGCGATGTCGGCTGACATGCCCGGCTGCGAGTCGATGCATTCGTCGCAGCCCGAAAAAGCCAAGGGCTTTTTCTGCAAGGTAATGGCTCAATGCCAAATCGGCAGTCTGTATCACCCGGTCTCTCTGACTGGAATAACCCGGCCTGCCGGGTTGTCGAGCACCGTTGTTTTCCACTACGCGCAATCGCTGCCGGTCCGTGAGCCGACCGGACCGTGGCGACCTCCTCGCGCCATCTAAACCCTTGCTGACAGGTTCACCGCATTTGCGGTGAGGTCGTCCTGCGTCCAGGACGTGGACTCCCTTTGGGAGTTCGCCGTTGGGGTTAGAACATGCCATTCATTTTTCGCACGCCGTCAACCCGGCGTGCACCACGGCGCGCGCGCTCGCTTTTCGCAGCGCTGATTTTCGCGAGCGGCGCGGCACACGCTCAGCAAGCAAGCTACACGCTCGATGCGGCGCTTCAGGCCGCCACCGACCGCTCTTCCGCCATGGGAGCCGCACAGGCCTCTGTGCGCGCCAGCTCAGATGCCGCCGTTCGGGCCGGGCAGTTGCCCGATCCGATGCTCAAAGCGGGTATCGACAACTTGCCGGTGAACGGATCGCAACGGTTCACCATCGGTCAGGACTTCATGACGATGCGCCGTATCGGCATCGAGCAGGAATGGGTATCCGGTGACAAACGTCGCCTGCTCTCCGCCCGGGCGAACGATGTGGTGGACCGCGAGCGTGCCGGCTATCTGCTGCAGCTCGTGAACACGCGACAACAAACGGCGACTGCCTGGTTGAACGCCGTCTATGCAAAGCAGGCGCTCGCGTTGCAGCAGGAGCTGGTGCGTCATATGGATCACGAACTGGACGCGACGAAAGCGTCTTGCCGGGGAGCCAAGGCAAGCGCAGCCGACGTCGTGCAAGCGCAGGCGATGCTTGCGCAGACGCAGGATCAGCTACTCAAAGCACAACAGACATTTCAAACCGCGCTGATCGGCCTGTCCCGCTGGACTGCTACGCCTGTTCTCGATGTGAGCGGCGATCCGCCCGCGCCGCAATCGTATGTGTCGTCTCTGCCACCCGACGAGCTTCGCGACGTTCAGCCGGTGCTTGTGGCCGCTTCGCGGGACATCGCCGTCGCCGATGCCGATACGGCTGTCGCCAACAGCAACCGCAGTCCCAACTGGACGTGGGAAGTCTCTTATCAACAGCGTGGCGGGCAGTACTCGAACATGGTTTCGGTCGGCGTCAGCATTCCGCTGCCGATCAATCGCAAGAATCGCCAGAACCGCGACGCCGACGAGAAGGCGGAACTCGGCACCAAAGCGCGGCTGATGTACGAAGACACGCAGCGGCAAGTCGAAGCGGATATCCGCACGCAGTCGGCGACGCTTGCCAGCGGCCGCGAGCGCATCACCCATCTCACCGACTCCCTGCTGCCCGCTGCGGACCGGCGCGTCCAGCTCGCGGCCGCGGCCTATCAGGCGGGGAGCGGGTCGCTTGCGGACGCGTTTGCTGCCAGACGTGCATTGCTCGACGCTCAGTTACAGGTGCTCGACCTTCGGCGCGAGGTGTCCCTGACCTGGGCCCAGCTCGAATACCAGGTCGTGCCCGCGTCGATGTCCATCAGCCAGTGAAGGAGCACACCATGCAAAAGAAACAACTGGCACGCGCGGTTCTCGTTGCGTTCGCCGCCGCCGCTTTGTTAGGCGCAGGCTACCTGGCCGGCGTGCGCCATTCCACGCAAGCGGGTTCGGCTTCTGCCGCCACGATGCCCGCCACGACATCTGCGGCAGGGGACAAGGCCGACCCGAAGACGGGCCGCAAGGTGCTGTACTGGCACGACCCGATGGTTCCGAATCAGCATTTCGACAAACCGGGCAAGTCGCCTTTCATGGACATGCAACTCGAACCGGTCTTCGCCGATGACGCAGGCACGAGCGGCGTCAAAATCGATCCGGGCTTGCAGCAGAACCTCGGCATCCGCTACGCAACGGCGCGACGGCAGGAGGTCAGCGAAGGATTCGACGCCGTCGGGACCACGCAATTCGACGAATCGCACGCCGACGTGGTGCAGTCGCGCGTCACGGGCTACATAGACCACTTGTACGCGGACGCACCGATGCAACGGATAGCGAAAGGCGCGCCGATCGCGTCGCTCTTCGTGCCGGACTGGCTGGCGCCGCAGGAAGAGTACCTCGCGCTCAAACGCAGTGGTATGGACAGCGGCATGCTTGACGCGGCTCGCGCGCGCATGCGGGCGATGTCGATACCGGACGGCGTCGTTGCGAATCTCGACCGGAGCGGCAAGGCGCAGACGCATGTCGTGCTGACCTCGCCGGAAACGGGTGTTGTCAGCGAGCTGAACGTCCGCGATGGCGCGATGGTGACGCCCGGGCAGACGCTCGCCAAGATCGCCGGTCTCTCGACGTTGTGGCTCATCGTCGAAATACCGGAATCCCTTGCGCTGACCGTGCAGCCTGGCATGACCGTGGACGCGGCGTTCGCGGGCGATCCCACTCAGCACTTCAAAGGGCAGATCCGCGAAATCCTGCCGGGTATCAGCACCGGCAGCCGCACGCTGCAGGCGCGTCTCGAGATCGACAACGCCGCGTTCAAGCTGACGCCGGGCATGTTGATGCGCGTGCGGGTCGGCGCGCAGAAACCGGCCTCGCGTCTGCTCGTTCCATCCGAAGCGGTCATCACGACCGGCAAGCGCACCGTGGTTATCGTCAGGAACGGTGATGGCCGTTTGCAGCCGGTGAATGTCACCGTCGGCAAAGATGCTGGCGACGAAACCGAAGTGTTGAGCGGTTTGACCGATGGCGATCAGGTCGTGGCGTCCGGCCAGTTTCTGATCGATTCGGAAGCCAGCCTCAAATCGGTTCTTCCTCGCCTCGCGGGGAGCGCAAACGCAGACCCGAGCGGGCCCGCGCCCGCATCCGCACCCGCCGCGACCAGTGCATCCCAAACGTACGAGACCACCGGCAGGATCGAAAAGGTGACCGCCGAAGACATCACCTTCTCCCATCAGCCGGTCCCGGCTTTGGGCTGGGGCAAGATGACGATGGCATTCGGTAAACCGTCGCCCACGGCCTTTCCGGACGCAAAACCCGGTGACGTAGTGCACTTCGCATTCCGGCAGACGGACGGCGGCTACCAGTTGACGACAGTCGAACCGGTAGGAGGCGCCAAATGATCGCGCGTCTTATCAGATGGTCGATTTACAACCGCTTTCTGGTGCTGCTTGCCACCGTGCTCGTCACGGCATGGGGCGTCTACTCGGTGATGCAGACGCCGCTCGACGCGCTGCCTGACTTGTCCGACACGCAGGTCATCATCAAGGCGTCGTACCCGGGCAAGGCGCCGCAGGTCGTCGAGGACCAGGTCACCTATCCCCTCACCACGACGCTGCTGAGTGTGCCGGGGGCGAAAACCATTCGCGCGTATTCGTCATTCGGCGATGCGTTCGTCTACGTCCTGTTCGACGACAAAACCGACCAGTATTGGGCCCGTTCCCGTGTACTCGAGTATCTGAACCAGGTGCAAAGTAAGTTGCCTCCTGGCGCAACGGTATCGCTCGGCCCTGATGCAACCGGTGTCGGTTGGGTCTACGAATATGCACTCGTCGACCGAAGCGGACAGCACGACCTGGGACAGCTTCGCGCCCTGAACGACTGGTTCCTGAAGTTCGAACTGAAGTCGGTACCGGATGTGTCCGAGGTCGCGAGCATTGGCGGCATGGTGCGTCAATATCAGGTCGTCCTCGACCCGGACAAACTGCGCGCTTACGGCATCACGCAGGCGATGGTCGCCGACGCGTTAGGCAAGGCGAATCAGGAATCGGGCGGGTCAGTCGTCGAGATGGCGGAGTCCGAATACATGGTGCGCTCGTCCGGTTACCTGCGCACTATGGATGACTTTCGCAACGTCGTCCTGCGTACGAACGAAGCCGGTACGCCCGTGCTGCTGGGCGACGTCGCGCGTATTCAGATCGGACCCGAGATGCGGCGCGGCATCGCAGAGCTGAACGGGCAGGGCGAAGTTGCGGGCGGCGTCATCGTGATGCGTTCCGGCAAGAACGCGCTGACGACGATCGATGCGGTGAAGGCAAAGCTCGCCGAGCTGAAGCGTTCGCTGCCCGCGGGCGTGGAAGTCGTGACGACGTACGACCGCTCACAGTTGATCGAACGCGCGGTGGATAACCTGAAGGACAAACTCGTCGAGGAATTCATCATCGTCGGGCTCGTCTGCGCTGTCTTTTTGTTTCATCTGCGCAGTGCGTTCGTCGCGATCCTGTCGTTGCCCCTGGGCGTGCTGGCCGCCTTCATCGTGATGCGGTATCAAGGCGTGAACGCGAATCTGATGTCGCTCGGCGGCATTGCGATTGCCATCGGCGCGATGATCGACGCGGCCATCGTGATGATCGAGAACGCGCACAAACATCTCGAAGCGTACGAGCACGCGCATCCCAGCAAGGCGATCAGTTCGGCTGAACGTTGGGAGCTCATCGCCATGTCGGCCGCGGAGGTCGGGCCGGCGCTGTTCTTCTCGCTGCTCGTCATCACGCTGTCGTTCATTCCGGTGTTCTCGCTCGAAGGCCAGGAAGGCAAGCTGTTTTCCCCGCTGGCGTTCACGAAGACCTACACGATCGCAGCGGCGGCGGGCCTGTCGGTGACGTTGGTGCCGGTGTTGATGGGTTTGCTGATCCGCGGCCGTATTCCGCACGAGAACGCGAACCCGATCAACCGCGTGCTGATCCGGCTCTATCGCCCATTGCTGGAGGCGACGTTGCGTCGGCCGTGGGTCGCGATCGGTCTGGCGGTGGTTGCGCTTGCGGCGTCGGCGATTCCGCTTTCGCGGCTTGGCGGCGAATTCATGCCGCCGCTCGACGAAGGCGATCTGCTGTATATGCCGACCGCGCTGCCGGGCATCTCGACGGAGAAAGCGAGTGAACTGCTGCAGCAGACCGACCGGCTCATCAAGACCGTCCCGGAGGTGCAGACCGTGTTCGGCAAGTCCGGCCGCGCTGATTCGGCGACCGATCCCGCGCCGCTCGAGATGTTCGAGACCACGATTCAGTTCAAACCACGCAGCCAGTGGCGGCCGGGCATGACGCCGGAGAAGCTGGTCGACGAATTGGACCGCACCGTCAAAGTGCCGGGGCTCTCGAACGTGTGGGTTCCGCCTATCCGCAATCGGTTGGACATGCTGTCGACGGGCATCAAGACGCCGGTCGGCGTCAAGATTTCGGGCCCCGACCTCGGGCAAATCGACAAGGTGGCAACGCAGGTCGAAGCGGCGGTCAAGACCGTGCCCGGTGTGACGTCCGCACTTGCCGAGCGCCTGAACGGCGGCAGATACATCGACGTCGATATTGACCGGCTGGCAGCGGCACGTTACGGCCTCGCGGTTGCCGATATCCAGTCGATCGTGTCCACCGCGGTCGGCGGTGAAAACGTCGGCGAGGTCATTGCCGGCCGGGAGCGCTTTCCGATCAACATCCGCTATCCACGCGAAATTCGCGATTCACTCGAGAAGCTGCGCGAGCTGCCGGTCGTGACCGAGCGTGGCGCGCAAATCCAGCTGGCTGACGTGGCGCACATCACGATTGCCGATGGCCCGCCGATGATTCGCAGTGAGAACGCGCGGCTCGCCGGTTACGTGTACGTCGATATCCGCGACACGGATCTGCATTCGGCCGTGCAGGCCATGCAGCGCGCGGTCGCAGAGAAAGTGACACTGCCCGCGGGCTATTCGATTGCGTGGTCCGGTCAGTTCGAATATCTGGAGCGAGCGGCGGCGAAGTTGCGCACCGTTATTCCCGTGACGCTGGTGGTCATTTTCGTGCTGCTTTTTCTGACGTTCAACTCCGTGGGTGACGCGCTGCTGCTGATGTCGACGGTGCCCTTCGCGCTGGTCGGCGGTTTCTGGTTTATCTGGATGCTGGGGCATGCCGTGTCTGTCGCGACCGCCGTGGGATTCATTGCGCTCGCGGGGGTGGCTGCGGAGTTCGGCGTCGTGATGCTGCTTTACCTGAAGGGTGCGTTGAATCGCAGACTCGACGCAGGCGAGCCGCTGACCGAAACGCTGCTTCTCGATGCGATTCGAGAGGGGGCAGTGCAGCGTGTGCGTCCCAAGGCGATGACGGTTGCGGTCGTGCTTGCCGGTCTCATACCCATCATGGTCGGGCACGGCGCCGGCTCCGAAGTCATGCAGCGCATCGCCGCACCGATGGTCGGCGGGATGATCACGGCGCCCATTCTTTCGATGTTGGTCATTCCCGCAGCGTGGTTCCTGCTGCAACGCCGCCGCGCGAAGCGTTTGCCCGACGCGCGGCTTTCTCACGCAGTACCTTCCGGCACAACCGTGCCAACTACTCAAACTGGAGAACTTCAATGAAGAAATGGATTGTTGCGTTTGCTGCTCTCGGCGCCATTGCTGCGGCCCCCGCGTTTGCGGGCGACGATATGGCGGGGATGAACATGTCTATGAAGCCGGCGGCTTCAAAGGACTTACCGAATGCGGCGCTCACGGATGCGGAGGTGAGAAAAGTGGACCCGACCTCCGGCATGGTCACGCTGAAACACGGCGCGCTGCAAAACGTCGGGATGCCGGCCATGACCATGGCCTTCAAGGCGAAGGATGCCGCGATGATCAAGCGGATTCACGAAGGCGACAAGGTGAAGGTGCGCATTGAAGACGTCGACGGCACGATGACCATCGTGAAGCTGGAAAAAGCGTCGTGATGCGTTGTTGATGCAAACTCGCGGGCTTGTTGCTTGGGCCTGCGAGTTTGCAGGACTACGGCTGGGCCGATGGCCGATTGAGCTCCTGCGCTAAACTCTTAGAACGCCCGGTGACGGCGACCCACAAGGAGACAGGTGTCATGGAACGCTCTGAATTCCTCGCAGTCACGCGGCAACTAGCCGCCGCCGCTGAGCTTCTAGCCAAGGCCGGTCCAGAGGACTGGCGATTCGACGCGTTCCAGATGCTCGCGTTCTTTCGCCGATACGACCAGCCGGGTTCCGGTTCGAACGCAGTCGCAACGTCCAACGACGAACTGTTCGCGCGCACCGGCCACGCCGCACTGACGATGGCGGGACGCAACGAGTTTGCTGCGTCCCACGCACTTCTCGAGCAGGCCCGGTCGCTGTTGCCTTCGGCATGAAAGCCGCCACGATGCACCGGCGTTTCTTGTTTGTCCTGCTCTAGTCGTTGTACTTCGTCAAGTCGTAGTACGTGATCCCATTCTGCCCGCCACCCAATTGCACGAGCCGCGAACCACCGGACGTCAACGCCGGGAACGGGCAGTTCGTGCAAGTCTGTACGCCCCCGGCATTGACTCCCGCAAAGACGGTGGTTTGAAACTGGCCGACCGATGTGTTGTTCGGCGCGCTGATCGAGAAGCCATCGATTGCAGTCGTCGAGCCGGAGCCCGTTCCAGGGGAGGCCTGAATCTGCACTGACGTCACCGGATACGCGAGATTCTGTCCGTTCACGAGGCTCGACCACGTCACGCTCATCGCGTACTGCGCGCCGGCCAGCGACCCGGCTGGCGTGAGGAACTGGGTCGCGAAGTCCGGCAGTAGCGTCGGCCACGCAACCGCGCTGCCCGCCGCCGCGTTCAACGGGCTGCCCGGATTGATGATCGACGACTGGCCGAGCTGCACGCCGTTCTGGTCGTAGAACGTCACGGTGTAGGTCGAGTAGAGGGGCACGGTGCTCGCGTCGATCGATTGCGCCGAGTAGTAGCCGCTCGAAGCCGCCGGCGTGAAGTTCGCGGTCGACGACAGCGATTGCCATGACCAGCGATACAACTCCGTATTACTGCTGGTCGTCGCCGGCGAAACCGGCGCCGAGCTCAACGGCAAATCCGACAGACCCAGCGAGCTGATGCCGAGCGCATTGCGCTGCATCAGCCAGACCGGCGCAGCGAGGCCAGGTCCCGTGACGGAAGCCGAATACACCGTCGGATTCGAAGTCGTCGGAATCGCAATCTTAAGACCCGACTCGTACCGGTTCACGTCGTTCAGCTTCGAATCGAGGAAGGTGCGGCGCTGGATTTGCGACATGATCGATACAGCGAATTGCGACTGATTGCCGATCAGATCCCAGCCGAGCTGCGTGCCGTTGGCGAGCGTGACGGGCGTGGAGAGCTGTTGCGCAATGGTGTAGAGCACACCGGCTGCCGTGCCGCTCGCCAGCGTGACCGGCAACTGCACGAGCGCAAGCTGCTTGCCGTTGCGTGTGAAGAAGGCAAGCGTCTTCGGCGAACCGAACACCGCACCATTGAAGATCGCTTCCGTCAGACCGTGGGCGACGGCCAGATCGGTCGAGCCGTTTTCGAGGTAGGCAGAGTCGATTGCCGGCGAGCATGACGTGTTGAGCGTGCCGGTCGCCGCGCAGGCAGTCAGCACCGACGCCAGCGGCTCCAGATAGTTGGCCGCCGCGGGCGGCGCTGCCAGCGTGACCGATTGGGCAGTCTGGTTGTTCAGCGCGACCGTCGTGCCCGGCGTCGCGTTCGATAGCAGCAACAGGCCGCCGTTGGCCGCCGACACGACCGACACCGTGTCGATCACCGCATCGGCGCCGGTGTGGTTCGGCGTAAAGGCCACGCCGATGGGATCGAAGCCCGCCGTCTGGATGCCGTTCTGCGCGAGGATTTTCGTCAGTATCGCGTCGAGCGTGATGGTGGCGATCTGCACGGACGGCAGCGTCACCTTGGCCAGCGCCGTGGTGGAGGCGAGGTCGAGCGGGTTGCCCGAAGCGGTCAGCATGGCGGCAATCGCCGTGGTCAGCGTGGTGACGTTGGCGACTGCCGGCGCCGTGCCATTGGGCAGTTTGGCGAGCACGGAGACGAGCGGGGTAGAGATGCCGGTGGCGTCGGTGGCGACGATCAGGAACGGCGCGGTCATGCCCTTCACCGAGATCGTGTACGCGCCCTGGGTGTTGGTGGTTGCCGTGGCCTGAGCGCCGGTCGCATCGGTCAGCGTGACGGTTGCGCCCACTACGGCGCTGCCGGTGGCGACCGTGCCGTTCACCGAGGTAGCCGTGACCGTCGGCGTGCTCGACGATGTTGAACTGGAACCGCCGCCGCCACAACCGCCGAGTTGGAACAACGCAAAGGCCGCGGCGGCCGCGACGCCGCTACGCACTAACGATCGATGCATGAATTTCCCCGATGCCCTGTTTATATGATTCGTTTGTTACGTCGGCAGATTATGCCGATAAATTTAATTGCATTTGTCGCGCCGGTTTATTGGATTGAAAGCAGATTATTTGCCGCCTTTAATCCACGCGTAATGCGCTCACGACGCGTTTAAACGCGTTGGGAGAATACTTCAAAGTGGCGTTGTTGTGTCACGTGAGAGAGCGGCTGAATAGGAGAATATGAAGGGTGGTCGCGTTTGCGAACCCGTCATATTCTCTGATCGAATTGCTTCAGGCAGTTCAGACTCAAATTACTTGCCCAACTCGTGTCCGATAATCCCGCCGGCTACTGCGCCGCCGATCGTGCCGACCGCGCTGTGATTGGTCGCCTCGTTGCCGATGACGCCACCTGCTGCCGCACCGCCAAGGGTGCAGCCGGCCGTCAATGTCAGTAGCGCCAATGCCATTGCAATGACGCCCAGAATAGATCGATTTCGCATGATGTCACCTCGGATGTGTATCGATACAACCGAAGCAGCAATCCACGTGCCGCATCTGTATTACGAGTCTCCGTAGGGCTTGCGATCCGCGGATGCCCGAGGAGTGAAACGGGTTTGCTGGAGTCATCCGCGCTTGCTAGACTGGCTTTCGCAACCCAACTGTAAGCGCGTTATTGCCGTCGTACGCCTCGCTGGCGTTCACGTCCACGGCGCGATCAATCGGAGACGCCATGTCTTACATGCTGCTTATCGTCGAACCCCCGAATCAACGCGTCGAACGTGGTGAGCAGGCGGGGCGCGAGGTTTATGACCAGATGGTGCGTTTCGCTACCGGCCTCAAAGAGCGCGGCAAGCTGGTCGCAGCCGAAGCGCTGACCTCAACGAATGACGCCGTGCGCGTGCAGGTGCGCGATGGTCAAGCGAAACTGCTCGACGGTCCGTTCGCCGAAGCCAAGGAAATGATCGGCGGCTTCTACCTGCTCGATTGTGAAACCCGTGAAGAAGCGGTGGCGATCGCGCAGGCCTGCCCGGCGGCGTCGTGGTGCACCGTCGAAGTCCGCAAGCTCGGGCCTTGTTTCCTATAAGCAGGTTCGCCCATTCATGGCTATTTTCTTGGGGTTTTCCCTAGGCTGACGACAAATATGTCGATCCGGCCGCGCATCGCTCGTCGTGTGAGTAAGGAGCCAGCAAACAGATAACGGCTCTCCACCAACTACACACCACCCTAGGAGCGATTGCGATGCGATTCATGATCATAGTGAAGGCGACGGCCGTCAGCGAAGCCGGCGGCCCGCCGGACGAAGCCCTGATGGCTGCGATGGGCACCTACCATGAAGAACTGGCCAAGGCCGGTGTGCTCCTCGACGCAACCGGCCTGAAACCGAGTTCGAAAGGCTGGCGCATCCACTACAGCGGAGGCAAGCGCACGGTGATTGACGGCCCGTTCGCGGAAACCAAGGAATTGATCGCCGGCTACACGCTGATTCAGGTTCGTTCCCGCGAAGAAGCCATGGAATGGGCGCGGCGCTTCCCGGCGCCGTTCGGCGAACAAGCCGAAGGCGAAATCGAAGTGCGGCAACTGTATGAACTCGAGGACTTCGAACCGGGCCCGGAAGTGGACCGCTTCCGCAAGCTGGACGCAGCCAAACATTAATCGCGACGCCGATCCGACCGCGCGAACGAGGCGCCGATCCGGCCACATCGAGAGGATTCATCATGCTCAAAGTCATTCTGATCAGCGTCGTCGCGGCGGTGGGTTTGCTGCTCATCTATGCGGCGACGCGCCCCGACAACTTTCGCATCGAACGCAGCGTGCGCATCGAGGCGCCGCCTGAGCGGGTTTACGGATTAATCGACGATCTGCATCAGTTCAATCGCTGGAATCCGTTCCTGCGCAAAGATCCCGCGGCGCAGGGCACCTATAGCGGCACGCCGAGCGGCAAGGGTGCGCGCTATGCGTGGCAAGGCGAAAAGGTTGGGGTGGGGCAGATGGAGATCGTCGACACGGCGGCGCCGGCGAACGTGACGATGAACCTCGATTTCATCAAGCCGTTCGAAGCTCATAACATCGCCGATTTCACGTTGAAGCCGGAGGCCGGCGCGACTCAGGTCACCTGGGCGATGCATGGGCCTGCGCCGTTTCTGTCGAAGCTGATGCAGGTGTTCGTCAGCATGGACCGCATGGTCGGCAAGGATTTCGAAGACGGCCTGGGCAATCTGAAAACGCTGGCCGAGGCAAGCTGAATACGCGGGATCGCTGTATGCGTGACGCAGTGCGATGCACTGCGACGTCCCGGCGAGCCCACAACCCGATCACTGGATTTCATCATGCATAAGCAGATCTACGTCAATCTCGCTGTCGACGATCTCGAACGGTCGAAGGCATTTTTCAGCGCGATCGGTTTCAGCTTCGAGGCGCAATTCACCAACGAACAGGCCGCGTGTCTGATTCTCGGCGAGAACCTCTACGCGATGCTGCTGATCAAGGACCTGTTCAAGTCCTTCACGCGCAAGTCGCTTTGCAATCCGAAGGAAAGCACCGAGGCGTTGCTGGGCCTCTCGTGCGAGAGCCGGGGCGAGGTGGATGCGCTGGTTGCGAAGGCGCTCGCCGCCGGCGGCACGGTGCCGCGCGCACCGCAGGACTACGGTTTCATGTACGGGCACGGCTTCGAAGATATCGACGGACACATCTGGGAGCTGATCTACATGGATCCGAACGCCAAGGCAGCGGGCTGATCCCGTGACAAAACCGGCCACCCATCGTGCCATCGAGGCAGTCTGGCGGATCGAATCCGCCAAGGTCATCGCCCACGTCGCGCGGATCGTGCGTGACGTGGGGCTCGCCGAAGAGCTGGCGCAGGACGCGCTGGTCTCGGCGCTCGAACATTGGCCCGACGCTGGCGTGCCCGACAACCCGGGAGCGTGGCTGATGGCAACCGCGAAGAATCGCGCCCTCGACCGCTTGCGCCAGGAGGCGCTGCATGCCCGCAAGCGTGAGGAGTTGGGCCACGATCTCGACGCAATGGAGGCGCACCTCGTGCCGGATTTCGTCGATACCCTCGATGCCGCACGCGCTGACGATATCGGCGACGACTTGTTGCGCCTGGTGTTCACGGCATGCCACCCGGTGTTGTCCACCGACGCACGTGTCGCGCTGACGCTGCGCCTGCTCGGCGGCCTCACTACGGACGAAATCGCGCGCGCGTTTCTCGTGCCTGAGCCGACCATCGCGCAGCGCATCGTGCGGGCCAAACGCACGCTGTCAGCGGCCAAAGTGCCGTTCGAGGTGCCGCAGGCGGATGCGCGTGCGCCGCGGCTCGCGTCGGTGTTGCAGGTGATCTATCTGATTTTCAACGAAGGCTATTCGGCCACAACCGGCGACGACTGGATGCGTCCGGCGTTGTGCGAGGAAGCGCTGCGGCTTGGGCGGGTGCTGAGTGGGCTCGTGCCGGACGAAAGCGAAGTGCATGGCCTCGTCGCGTTGATGGAAATCCAGGCGTCGCGTACGCATGCGCGCACCGATGCCGAGGGCCGGCCGGTGCTGTTGCTCGACCAGGACCGCAGCCGCTGGGACCCGCTGCTGATCCGCCGCGGGTTGGCCGCGCTCGGCACCTCGCACGCGTTGGGCGGTGCGAGTGGGCCGTATGCATTGCAGGCGGCGCTGGCCGCGTGTCATGCGCGTGCACGCCGTGCCGAGGAGACTGATTGGGCGCAGATCGTCGCGTTGTACGACGCGCTCGCGCAGGTGACGCCTTCGCCGGTGGTGGAGTTGAATCGTGCGGTGGCAGTCGGCATGGCGTTCGGACCGGCTGCGGGTCTGGAAATCGTCGATGCGCTCGCCGCCGATGCGGCGCTCGCGAACTATCACTGGTTGCCGAGCGTGCGCGGCGATTTGCTGGAGAAACTCGGCCGCGTGGAAGAGGCGTGCGCCGAATTCGAACGCGCTGCCGCCATGACGCGCAATGCGCGCGAGCGCGAGTTGTTGCTCGAGCGTGCTGCGCGCGGCCGCGCGCATTGAACCGTACGTAAGTAACTTACCGGATCAACTGACGCACACCCAACGCGACGATCAGGCCGCCGCACACGCGATCGATCCACGCCTTGCAGCGCCGGTACTGCGGGGCTGCAGTGTGCGCAACCGCGACGAAGTTCGGGCCGGGGATCACCACGCCGTTCGCGTAATCACGCCGAAAAGAACGCCACAGCGGCAGTGATCACACCCGCAGCCGCAATCCCAAACGACAGATTGCGCAGCCATTTCTTGCGAGTCAGCAACGTGATCGCGCAGAGGGCGATGGCCACCTGAATCAAGGTCGTCGCTTGCGCCCAGCGATGATGGCCATGCAGCAGCGCTTCGCTTTTAGCGTCGTTGTCTACGACTTCCTTTTCGATCGCTTCAGCCTTCGCGCGGATCGGCTCTTTCTGCTGCTTGTACTTGTCGACGTCGGCGGCGAACTTCGCGTGCGCGTCGGCATTGCCGAGCGACAGCGCCGCACCGAGTTCAGCGAGATTCTCTTTCTCGCCCTTGGCCTGGTAGTAGTTCCATTGATTCGCCGCTTCGGTCTTTTTAATGGCGGCTTCGTTCTTGTAGTACAGCGCCAGGTTTTCGCTGTTGCCGCTCTGGTAGGCGCACAGTGCGCCGATCGTCGCGAGGATCGCCGTCATCACGGCCATGCGGCTCGCAAAGGGATCCGAGTCATGGTGGCCGGCGTGTTCAACCGCATGGTCGTGCGGACCATGCACTTCATATTCTTCAGACATCTGACTCTCCGAGTGAAGCTTTTCTTGTGATCTCCGGGCAGCGCGCATGGCGATGGTACATGCGCGGGCGATGCTGCAAGCGCGGCTCTCCGGCCCGGCGGGCTCCATCTTAGCGTGTGGCGCCCGGTGATGGAAAAGCTATCGGCGCGAAGAGATGTCGATGACAGACGTTAATGAGAGGACGTCAGTGAATACCGACGGCCAGCCACGTCCGCACGAACGGGATCATATGCTCGCCGGCCAGCATGCCGAGCAACCCGGCCAGGGCGATGGTCGGCGGCGCGGGCGACTTCACCTGCATCACGCTGTAGATCAAACCGACCACGACGCCGGCCACGAGCGAGATCAAATACGCTTTCATGTTGTTCATAACCATCTGAAATGCGGGCAGCCACGCCCGCCGGTCGTTTCGGCAATTACATCGTGATGACGACGCGGCCGCGCGTGCCGGCGGCCACCGCCTCGTAGGCCTCGCGTGCCCGTTCGAGCGGGAATGCCTGCGCGATGGCCGGCCCTTGAAGCTTGCCGCTTTCGAAGCCTTCCACCAGCGCCGTCATCAACGGCGCCGATTCGGCGACGACCAGCTTGGCGCTGTCCACGCCGAGCAGTTGCGTTTCGTTGTGATAGAAATCGATCAGGTCGAATTCCACGCGGCGTTTGCCCGTGGCGCTGATTTCCAGCACCCGGCCGCGGCGCTTGACGAGACTCAGTGCGGTCTCGAAGGCGACGCCGCCGACCGTGTCGTACACCACGTCCGCGCCGGCGCCGCCGGTCAGCGCTCTGACAGCCGCGGCTGCGCTTTCGTCGAACGGAATGTAGTCGTCGATCAGTCGGCCTGCGGGCGTGTCGGCGGAAAGCGGATGACGGTCGACCCCGATCACGCGAGCCCCCCGCGCTTTTGCAATCTGCACCACTGCGCCGCCGACGCCGCCGCCCGCACCGATCACGGCAATCGTCTCGCCCGCTTGCAGGTTTGCGTACTCGACCGTGCCGAGCCACGCGACCACGAAGTTCACGCCGATCGCGGCGGCCTCCGTGTGGCTGAGCGTGGTGGGCTTGCGCGACAGGGCGGCGAGCGGAATCTTGATGAACTCGGCGTGCGTGCCGTCGCGTGTGAAGCCGATATCGCCGCCGGTACCCCAGACTTCTGCGCCGAGCCATTCGGCGGGGCCGGCGGTCACGACGCCGCTGAAGTCGCGGCCGGGCGTGCGCGGCAGGACGGTGTGTTCGAAATGGCCGGACACGTTCTTGACGTCGCTTGGATTCACCGAGGCCGCCTTGACCTGCACGACGGCGCTGCCTGCGTCGGCTTGGGGCGTCGGCAGATCGACGTAGTCGAGCACCTCGGGGTTGCCAAAAGTCTTGAACTGAATCGCTTTCATTGCGTGTCACTCCTGTTGGGTCTTGCGCTGCGTCGTGCAGCCGATGAGCGTAGTCTAAGTGGCCGGTACGGAGGTGTTGAGACAAAGACTTTCGAATTTCGGACAAGGCGTGCTGTGCGGCGGCTTACTGGCCTCGCTGGGCGTCGTTAGGCCGGCAACGCAAACGGCTTGGCCGACGGTGGAGGGCGCGGCTGTTAGCACGATTCGTTAAGCCGCCAGCGAGCGCTGGCTTAGCTGCAAGGGCGAATCTTGCTACCGTCAGCGCGTATAACTTACCCGTCAGTGGACAGCTTGTCTCGCGCCTGCTCCGGCGAAGCTTCAGAAGCCGCCTTGCCGAGCGTACCGCTCGGATCGAAGCCGGTTGGCGGCGCGCCTAACTCGCGCCGGAACATGTCGCTGAAGCTGCTCGGCTGGAAGCCCAGCGAACGCGCGATGCTGCTGACCGGGCGCCCTTCGGCGAGACCTGACACGGCCACTGCCAACTGCACCTGACGCCGCCATTCGGCAAACCCCACTCCCAACTCACGCGTGAAGAGACGGGCCAGCGTGCGCACGCTTGCGCCGACCGAGGCCGCATGCTGTTCGAAGCTGATCGCGATCGAGGGGTTGTCGATCACCGCGCGGCACAACGCATCGAGCCGCCGGTCCGAAGCATCGGGCAGCGCGATGCGCAGTGACGAGCGCGGCGCGTGCCCCAGCTCCAGCATTGCGAGACGGTACGCCGCTTCAAGATAGGTTTCGTCGCGCGCGAGCGAACTCTCGTGCTCCGCAATCGACGTGATGAGTTCGCGCAGCAGGCCGTTGATCTCGAACACGTCGCTGCGCCGGCTCAGATGGCCGACGTTGCGCTCGTGGAGATAGAGATTGCGCATCTCCACCTCGCTCATCATGTGGATGGAGTGAACGGTGCCGGCCGGCAACCAGACCGCGCGCTGCGGCGGCACCACCAACGCCTCGCGGCCGACTTCCACCCACATCACGCCCGACACCGCATAGAGCACCTGCGCCCACGTGTGCGAATGCGGGTCGATGCGCAGCCCACGCGGATAGCGCCGCGCGAGGGAGTGGGCGTCGGCGTCGTCGTGAAGTTCGGGTGGGCGGGCTTGGGGCACGGCGGTTCGGTTCGCTGTTTGCTCTTTGTGGATGGAGAGCGGGGACCTTGGTGGTCCGTGTGCGAAGCATAGCGCGAGCCACGGAGCGGCGGATATTCTCTAGTTCCGCTTACGTGCGATGCCCCATCACCAGCAGCAATAACGACAAGGTCACCACCGACCCCACCGTCGACAGCAAAATCGTGCGCGACGTGATGTGCGCCTCGCGTCGGTAGAACTCGGCCAGCATGAATGGGCCGGTGCCGGTGGGCAACGCGGCGAGCACAACAGCCATCTCGACCAGCGTGGATGAAAGCCCAAACACACGCGCCGCGAGCCACCAGGTCAGCGCTGGCTGTCCCAGCAGCTTGACGCCGGTCAGCAGCAGCGAGATGCCGCCCGCGCCGGCCTCGGACGGACGCTTTTCCGCGAGGAACAAGCCGAGGCTGACCAACGCACACGGACTGGCGGCACCGCTCAGCAGCTTCAAAAACGTCTCCGCGCTTTGTGGCAAAGCGACATGGGTACTCGCGAGCAGCACACCCGCAATCGGCGACACGATCAACGGATTACGCGCCAGCGATCCCAACACCTTCAACCCCAGCTTGTGCGGCGTGCGTTCGGTCTGCAAGCCGACTTCGATCAGCACGATGGCAAGCGCAAAAAGCACGCACGCGACGAGGATCGTGGCGATCGTGGTCGGTGTCAGGCTGGCCGAGCCGAACGCGATCATGCCGAGCGGGAAGCCGATGTAGCCGGTGTTCGGATACGACGCTGCAATCGCATCGACGCTTGCGTCGGCCAGATGCCGGCCGCTGATCATACGCATGGCGAGAATCGGCAGAAACGCGCCGATGCACCCGATCGAAAACGCCGCGACGAAGGCCGGCTGATAAAGCTGTTGCCATGTGGCATGCGCCATCGTGTCGAACAGCAGCGCCGGCAGCGCCAGCCAGACGACGAAGCGGTTCAGTTCGGACGCGGAGTTCGGTCCGAGCACGCCGCGTCGGCGGCATGCAAAGCCCGCGAAAATCAGGCCGAACACAGGAAGCAGAATCTCAAGAGTAGCTAACATCGATTAGAAAGAAAGCGTGGGTGCAGGGAGCGATGCGCCAGCGTAGTGGCTTGCATTGATACAATCCAATACTGTTTTCTGCCACCAACAATACCTTTTCTGCATCGTCATTCAGCTTGAGGACGTTGTGATCGATATCAAGCCGCTACGCTACTTCGTGACACTCGCCGAGACGCGCCATTTCGGCCGCGCGGCGGCGCGACTGAATCTGTCGCAGCCGCCGTTAAGCCGCCAACTGGCGGCACTGGAGGCGAACCTGGGTGTGACGCTGCTCGAACGCAGTCCGCGCAGTGTCACGCTGACCGCGGCGGGCGAGCGCTTTTACGCCGATGCGAAGGCGATCCTTGCGTCGGTGGAACAAGCCGTCAGCAATGCCCAGGCGGCGGCGCATGGTGACGCCGGCAAACTCGCCATCGGCTTCACGATGTGCGCCGCGTACAACGTCGTACCCGGCTATGCGCGCGCGTTCGGCGCCGCGTTTCCCGAGGTCGCATTGAACCTGCGCGAGGTCGTATCGAACGATCTGGCTGTGCAGGTGCTGACCGGCCAGATCGACGCCGCGATCATGTTTCCAAACGTGCCCGACAAGGGCATCGTGACCCGGACGATCCTCCGCGAGCCTTTGTGTGTGGCCCTGTCGCGCAGCCATCCGCGCGCACGCGCGCGGCGTCTGAAGATCGCGCAACTGGCGGGCGAGCCATTCGTGCTGGCGTCCGAGGAAGTCGCGCCGAGCTTGCGCACGACCATTCTCGAGCATTGCCGCTCAGGCGGCTTCGAACCGGATATCCGCTTCGAAGTGCAGTTACAGCAGACCGTGCTCAGTCTCGTCGATGAAGGGGTGGGGGTGGCGCTGGTGCCGGCCTCGATGCGCAAAGCGCAACTCGCGGGCGTGGTGTTCCGGCCGCTGGTCGATGCGCCGCTGATCGAGCAGGTGCTGGCGTGGTCGCCGGCCAATCGCAATCCGTGTCTGGCGCGGTTTCTCGAGATGGCGTGAGGGGCGGGTTCATGAATTCGCCAGACGGTCGGCGGTGTTCGCAGGATCGGCTGGATAGCGCTTGGCGTCCTGCTTTTTGGCGGCGAACCTGGCGCGCAAAAAATCTGCGATCATCCCAGGCACTCTTCAACGCTTCTCAACCTCATAGCGTCTACGCCAACCACCCGCCCGCCTATGTCCAACCGCCCCACGCTTCTCACCACCGACCGCCTGATCATGCGTCCGCACGCGCGCGACGATTTCCTCGAGAGCTATGCGATGTGGTCCGATCCCGAAGTGATCCGCTACATCGGCGGCAAGCCGTTTACGCGCGAAGAAGTCTGGGCGCGCCTGCTGCGCTACGCCGGGCATTGGGCGATGCTGGGATACGGATATTGGGTGGTGCGGGAAAAGAACAGCGGCCGGTTCCTGGGCGAAGTCGGCTTTGCCGACTACCACCGCGAGATCGAGCCTTCCTTGCTGGACACACCGGAAATAGGTTGGGCGCTGGACCCTGCCGTCCACAACCGCGGCTACGCGACCGAAGCCGTGCGTGCGGCACTGGGTTGGGCCGATGCGAATTGGCCTGGCGGCGAGACGGCCTGCATCATCGCGCCGGAAAACCAGCCTTCGCTGAACGTCGCGCGCAAGTGCGGTTACCGTGAGCAGCTTCGCACGACGTACAAAGGCAACCCGACCATCGTGCTGCGGCGAACGGCAGGCGTTGCCTGAGCCGCTGCGCCGCACGACGCCTGACGTCTTGTCAGGCTCTTCAGTCTACGAAGCTACGGAATCGCAGAGCCGACGCATGCCGGCCCCTTGGCCGGCTCGCAACCAGCCCGCAACGGGCTACCTCATTGACCGCTTTCGCCCGCCGCTGCCCGCTGCCGCGCGATCAGGTCCACCAGCCGCTCAACCTGCTTACCCTGCGCATCGAAATTGCCTGCATCGAGCCAGAGTGCATAGCTCGGACGCAGCGCAGGCCATTCGCTATCGATGATCGAGAACCACGCGGTATCGCGATTGCGTTCGCGATAGACGATCGCCTGCCGGAAGATCCCTTCGAACGTAAAGCCATAGCGCAACGCCGCTGTGCGCGACGGTTCATTGAGCGAATCGCACTTCCATTCGAAGCGGCGATAGCCGAGGTCGCCGAACACATGGTTCATCACCAGGAACATCGCTTCGGTGGCGATGCGTGTGCGCTTCAGGCGCGGTGAATAGGTGACGTGCCCGACTTCGATCACGCCGTTCGCGCGGTCGATGCGCATCAGCGCGAGCGTGCCGACCGCCTTACCGGTGGCCAGATCGATCACCGCGTAGTGCAGCGGATCAGGCGATGCGGCCATGCGCGTCAGATGCTCGCGATACGCGGCAAGGCTTTCGAATGGTCCAACCGCCAGATAGGTCCAGTCGCGGCCATCGGGCGCCGAGCTGTAGGCCTCGTACAGGTCGGCCGCATGGCGTTCGACGTCCACCGGTTCGATCCGGCAATATTGGCCCACCAGCGGCTCGCGGCCGGGCGCCTGGGCGCCTTTCCAATCCGGCACGGGGACGCCAATCGGTTGCTCGAACGCGTTACGTCTGGGTTCCATGTCTGCTCTCCTGTCGATAGTGGGTGATGGTTGCTTATGGAGAACGATACGGCAAACGTGGTATGTTAAAAAGATCCAGCAGAACAGCATTTGATAGGTCCAGCCAGGATGATCGAAATCATTGGCCCACTCGCCAACCCGGCCGCCGCGACCACCGCCGGCAGCGGCGAAAAGTCCGTGCCGCTGCAAAAGCAACTGATCGAACGCTTGCAACAGGCGATCCTCACGGGGCGTTTGCCGGCTGGGTCGCTGCTGCCGTCGTCGCGCTTGCTGGCGGCGGAGATGGGCGTGTCGCGCAACACGGTGGTGATCGCGTACGAGCATCTGGCCGCGGTCGGCTATGTGGTGGCCGATAAAAAGGGCACGCGCGTGAGTCCGCTCTCCAGCCCTTCGGCACGCGGTGAAACGCGGACGCCGCCGGCCGCTCCGGAGGTCGCCTACGCGGCGCGGGTCGAGCAATTCGCGGCGACCCGCACCCATGCCGACAACACCTTGCCGCTGACACCCGGCACGCCCGCGCTGGACCGTTTTCCACTGGCCGCCTGGCGGCGCGCGCTCGAACGTTCGATGGAGCGCGCGTTGCCGCTCGCGCTCGGCTACGGCGACCCGGCTGGCGAGCCGGCGCTGCGCGACGCGATTGCCGCGCATTTGCGGATGGCGCGCGGCGTGCGCTGCGAGGGTTCGCAGGTGGTCATTACCGAAGGCGCGCAGGAAGCGCTGAACCTGTGCGTGCGGCTGTTCACCAATCCGGGCGACATCGCGTGGGTGGAAGATCCGGGCTATCGCGGCGCCAAAGCCGCTTTCAATCTCGGCGATCTGAGCATGCTGCCGATGCCGGTTGATTCCGAAGGCATCGCAGTGCCGCCTGACGCGTGGCGCGCGCATCCTCCCAAGCTGATCTACACGTCGCCCGCGCATCAGTATCCGACCGGTGCGGTGTTGTCGGTGGCGCGCCGGCTGGAGCTGATCGCGCGGGCGCGCCGCTGTGGCGCGTGGCTGATCGAAGACGACTACGACGGCGAATTCCGCCATACCGGCGAGCCGATTGCCAGCATGCAAGGGCTGGTCGAGGACGCGCCGGTTCTGTACGTCGGCTCATTCAGCAAAACGATGTTTCCGGCGCTGCGCATCGGCTTCGTGGTGTTGCCGCGCGCGATCGCCGCGCACACGGCCGTCGCGTTGCAGGAGATGCTGCGCGGCGGGCATCGTCTGGAGCAACTGGCGCTGGCGCATTTCATCGATAGCGGCGAATTCGGGCGGCATCTGGGCCGCATGCGGCGGTTGTATCGGGAGCGCCAGCAGGCGCTGCGCGATGCGCTCACCGTGCATTTCGCGCCGTCGCAGATTCTGGGCGGCAATTGCGGCATGCATCTGACGCTTCGGTTGCCGCCGCATATTTCCGATCGGACCCTCGCCGAACGCGCGCTTGCCAGGCGGCTCAATCCTCGTGCGTTGTCGGGTTTTGCATTGCAGCAGCGCGAGGAGACGAACGGCCTCGTGATCGGCTACGGCAGCACGTCAGCCGAACAACTGGCGCTCGCTGTCCGCGTATTGGCCGAGTTGGTGCGGAAGATGACGGGCGAGTCGAGTGGCGAGTCGGAAAACGGGGCAGCAAGCGGTTCGATAAGCGTGCCAGCGAGCGGTTATGCAACCCGACGCGCTGTGTAAGTTTTTACGTTTGTCCACGCGGCCCATGTCGCGCTATCGTGTCGTTTATGCGCGGCGAATTCGAAGTGTGCGACGTCGACGAATCGCCCGCAGGTCATGCCCAGCGCACCGCCCTGCAGCATCGTGTGACATGCGGCGCGCACCTGCCAGGCCGCTACCGGGCTCGGGCATGAAGAATGCCTTGCTTGTGGTTATCTTTGACGATTTATCCGACCGGAGACGACATGAAGGAAATCGAACCGACCGCCTGGTTTGAGCTTGCTGCCCATACGCCTGTCCATGAAGGCTGGTACGAGGTGCAGTTGACGAGCGGCGACACGGCATTTGCGAAATATGGCGACGGCGTATGGACCGAGAAACCGCTGCTGGTGTTCACGCACTGGCGCGGCCTCTCCGCCGACCCGTCGAAAGCTGCGGACGGCGAGGCAGAATCGATTGGCGCGGAGGCCACCGCGGCTCAGGGCGTGCGCGCCGCATGGAACGCGTTCTTCCCGGGACTCGGCGAAGAACAGCACAAACCGCTGGACGCCCTGCCCAACGGCAAAGCTCCCCATTGACTGACGGATTGCCTGGGCGGCGGCTCACCCGCTGCCGCCTGATGGCCTGTGCATTCGCCGACAGGGATAGGGATCGAGACGCGAATGCAAGGCGGCTGTATTCAACTGCGGTTTAGCGGTTGCGTTCGGCTACGATCGTCTCCTCTGCAGCTCCCAGTAGCCACTTCCCAGCAGTCATTTCCCTGCCGTCACTTCCGCTTCAGCGCTTCGGCCGCCATTCTGCCGATGCTCATATCGATGTCCGGCGTCTCGCCCGTTTCGAGAATCCACGCCGCGGACAAACCCGACCACGCGAGGATCCATTGCAGCAGACGGTGTCGGTCGATCCCGGCGATGTGCGCCACGCGTTCGACGCGACGCTCGAACCGTCCTGGTGCCAGCGCGGACGCCTCGTCCGGATTGCAGAAGATGTTCGCGTAGTCGAAGCCGCGTTCGCCGTAGAGACCTTTCGGGTCGATCGCCAGCCAGCCACGCGCGCCGAAATCGAGGACGTTGCCGTGATGAATATCGCCGTGCAGCACGACCGGGTCTTGCGGCGCGGCGAGTAGGGCTTGTGCTGTCGCGGCACTGTCGGAGAGCCAGCCGCCGTATTGCCGCGCGGCGGGCCAGAGACTCTGGAACCAGCGTGGCAAGCCGATCAGTTCGGGCAACGGTTTGTTGCGCGGTGCGTGGAGTCGTGCCGCGGCGGCGCAGAGGATGTCGATGGCGTGGTCGTCTGCTTCATCGTCACCCGTGCGGGCCAGGTCCGCTAACGCGTGATTGCTTTGGGCGCGCTCCAACAGCAGGGCGTCGGCATCATGCGCGAGCACGCGGGCCGTGCCGTCGCCGTCCCACCACACCATCAGTTGCGCGCCGAATTTCTCTTCGGGTTCCTGAGCAACTTTCAGCATCGCGGCGACGCCATGCTGGCGCACCGGCAGCAGACGGCTGCTATGCGTGCGAATCGGCTCGCCGTCCGGTAGCAAGTCCCATTTGACGAGGTACTCGGCGAACATCGCGCTTCAGGCTGCAAGTGTGGCTGCGTGGACTGCGGCTGTGAGGGCGATGGCCGGTGTGGCCAGCGGTTTCGCCCCGGCCGTGACCAACAAGGCCGCGCCAGCCATCGATGTTTGTGCAAATGCCACGACGTCCGCGCCGTTTTCGTAGGCCGCATCGGCAGCGATGGCGATCATGGACAGGTAGCCTGCCGTGTCGTCTGCTCTGAAATGGTCCCATGCGCCGCTTACCAACTGGACATCGACATCCGCGCCGGTATGCGTGGCGGCTTGAGCGAACACGCGGGTGGTCGGGTCGAGTGTGGTGGATACGGTGCATAGCACGACAACCTTGCCGCCATCTTCCACCGCGCGTTGAGCCAACGCGGCATCGGCCCGTAAAATGGGTACCGGTGCGGCTTGCGCGGCTAGGGCTTCATTCACTGATGGGCCGAGCGTCGAGCAGTTGAGCAAAACGGCGTGGGCGTTGTCCTTCAGCGTAAGGAGCACCTCTCGGGTTTGCGACGCGATTGCGTCGGTCAAGCCACCGGCTTGCTCAGCGGCTGCGAGCAAGTCGGCGCGGACCACGTGCGTCAACTCGAGTGCCTCGAATCCGGCGGCGCGGGTGGCTGCATCGAACAAGGCGATGTTGCTGTCAGCGGTGTGCAAGCAGACGATGCGCACGGTGTCTCCAACGGGTTGCGGTGGTTTTGCATTCTCGCCTGAAAATGGCTGCCTGTCGTGCCGGATGCCGGCATTCGATCGGCGCTTGGACCATTGATAATCTTCCCTGCAGGCTCAAACCGTTGCACCTTGTAGATAACGATACTGAAATGCTCAATTTATCCGATAACCTGGGTCTAGCCACTGACCTGTTGTTGCACGCAGAAACCGGTATGGTCGAGTCGCAGGATGACTACGTCGTCGTCCGGACACCGGACGCACCAGAATATTTTTTTGGCAATATGCTCGTCCTGGAGCAACGACCTTCAGAAATCGATCTAAAACGGCTGGAGTCTGACTTTGCCGAATTTGTCGGGATCCCACCGCTGATCGCACACCGCACGTTTGCCTGGCCGGAAAGAGCGGACAGTGTTGTGAACCTCGACGCATTCGTTGAGCAAGGTTACGACGCAACGGTTTGTCGTGTGCTGGCTGCGCATCCAAATGACATACGACCAGTTGCGACAAACTCATTGGTCGAAGTCCGCAAGTTTGGCACGCAGAGGGATTGGGACGATTGGTCTCGAATGCAGTTCGCCGACATGCCAAATCCGTCGAACATTACCTCACAGCGATACTTGGCACATCTACAGACCGCCTACAGGACCCTAATTGCCCGCGGTCTTGGAAACTGGTGGGGAGCGTTTATCAATGGTGAACAGGTGGGAAGTCTGGGCTTATTCTTCTTCGGCGGCATTGGGCGTTTCCAATCGGTTCTTACCGCGGAACAGCATCGAAACCGAAATATTTGTAAGACCTTGGTGAGCGAGGTTATCAAACTGACGGCCGGACAATCGGACCGGCTCGTCATGGTTGCAGATGAAAGTTACCATGCCGGGGCGCTATACGAGGCAATGGGTTTCCAACTGCAAGGGCGTGTCGCAAGCTTGTGCCAGGAGCCGCGTAATTGAGTTGATGCAGAACGATTTGACGCATACGAGGATACCCGCTAGACGATAGTCCGTAGACGCCCGAGATGCTTCTGGAGGGGCCGCATGAGGGCGCTGATGCATACAGGTTCGGGGGGTTTCCGTCGGCAAAGTCGGCGGCTCCGTATGTTATTCACTCGCCGGCTTTTGGGGAACGGTTGTCTACTACTCGCCCCAGCGTGCCATTGCCGTAGCAAGTTTCACCACCGTTCGTAACGCTCGACCTGGCCCGCTAGATGATTTTCAATCAGCGCATGTTCGATTGGGACGCGAGCTGAGGTCATCGTGGTGTAGATGGTGGGGCGAACGCAAGCTGTTGCGTGACGTTTGGTTCTAAGGGTTTGTACTTACTTTTACAACATTGTTTTGTTCGGCAAGTACTTAATTGCGAGCACGCCCCAGCCTACACTGCAAGCACTGAAACGCAAACGGGCGTTTGCGGACAAACGAAGTCGAGAGGTAAGCATCATGAAACTCGTTCAATCGCTCATCGTCGCAGCTGCTCTTGCAATTCCGGCTGCCTCATCTTTTGCTCAATCCAACGAAGCGGTCGCTCCGACCAATGTTCAGGCCGCACAAACTAGCGTGAATCAAGGAAGTGGCGCTGCGACCGATTTTGGCGGTGTTGCTGACGGTACTTCAGCGTCGGGGGGCCATCATGAACTGCGTTCGTTCGGCACCGCCGTCTCCCACTTGGGACATAAAATTCAAGGCTCTGTTCGCCCGGACCCGAATGATGGAATGAAGCCCGTGTTCTTCGGCGGCGCGTAAATTGACTGGATTGATTGCAGCCTTGTGTCGTTGATTGAGTGGTGCCTAGACGTCCTTGGTCTGTTGAGGGAATGACGTTGAAACGCGCAGATAGATCTGCGCGTTTTGCTTTCAGGAATCTGCCCGTGTATTGCAGACTTTCATGTCAGGTCGTGAGCGTGAGCCTGTTGTGGCGCTGGTCACGTCGATGTGTGCCGCTTCTGCTTCAACGAGGCCCGATTGCGAGACTTGGTGGTGCCGTGAGACCCGACCGAACGGCGCACAGGAGCGCGACGGAGTTTCCCGGTCTGTCAAAAGAATGTTCGATGCCGTACGGAGAGTGTTAAACCCACCAGCTAGGCTACGTTGGTACGGTCGCCTGCCGCAGACATTTCAACGCCCGGACGTAAGAGCCACGGTTGCCTCCTGGCGGTCGGCAAAAGTATCGCAATCGAGGTGCTGCCGCCCCTGAATCATGTCGTATGCCATACGTGGAGATTCGATGGATCGCTTCGCCCCCTCAGTGGTGTCGCGTGCACACAGCGACCTCACGGGACGCACACCCGTTTACACAAGCACGCCCGAACGGATCGGCGCGTCGCAGTTGACCGCGTTCACCGCCTTCCTGCGGATCTGTACCGGCCAGCCCCTGCCTGACTACGAAGCGCTGCACGATTTTTCCGTGCGAGAGTTTCGAACATTCTGGCAATGCTTCGTGCAATGGTCATTGGGACTCAACTGGTCAGGCAACGCTGAGCCAGTCTGTATCGGCGACGATTGCGAACACGCGAATTTCTTCCCGCAGATGCAACTGAACTATGCGGACAATCTGCTTGGGCTGTCGGTGGCATCTCCCGACGCGCCCGCGCTGACTGCCTGCCATGCCGACGGGCGTCGCGTGCGTCTGACCCGCGCCGAACTGCGTGAGCGGGTGGCGCGTCTCGCACACGCGCTGTCTGAGTTGGGACTAGGCGAAGGGGACCGCGTGGTGGGCGTGATGCGCAACGACGCGGATGCGGTCGTGACTGCATTGGCCGTTACCGCCCTCGGCGCAACGATGTCGACCGCCGCGCCCGAGATGGGCGTCGATTCGATCCGCGATCGCTTCGAACCGCTCGCACCGCGACTGCTGTTCGCGCACACGGCGGCGCGGACATTCGACACCGGCAGGTCGGTGGCGAGCAACGTCGCCGATCTCGCTGCCGCGTTACCGTCTCTGCAAGGTGTCGTGTGTCTCGACGACGGGACTTTGCCGAGCACAGTCACGCAGTCTATCTATTCGCTCGGCGAGTTGCTCGATGCCGGCGACGCGGACCGTTTTGTGTGGCGGCACTTCGCTTTCAACCATCCGCTTTTCATCATGTTTTCGTCGGGCACCACCGGCAAGCCGAAGTGCATCGTGCATGGCACCGGCGGCACCCTGATCGAGCATCTGAAGGAGCATCGGCTGCACAGCGACCTGGGACCGGGCGATCGAATGTACTTCCACACCAGTTGTGCGTGGATGATGTGGAACTGGCAGTTGTCGGCGCTTGCTTCCGGCGTCGAGATCGTGACGTACGATGGTCCGATCTCGACGGTCGATACGCTATGGCGTCTTATTGCCGAAGAGCGCGTCACCGTGTTCGGCACGAGCCCCGCTTATCTGAAGATGTCCGAGGATGCAGGCGTGGAACCGAAGGCGCAGTTCGACCTCGGTGCACTGCGCGCGATACTGTCCACCGGTGCGGTGCTGTACGACGCGCAGTTCGAGTGGGTGCGCGATCACGTGAAGCCGCTGCCGCTGCAATCGATCTCGGGCGGCACCGACATTCTCGGCTGCTTTGTGCTTGGCAATCCGAACCTGCCGGTCTACGCGGGCGAAGCGCAGTGCAGGAGCCTTGCGCTGGATGTAGAGGCGTGGGACCAGGGATCGCGGACCGGCGGCGTTGGCCAACTCGTCTGTGTGAATCCGTTTCCTTCGCGTCCGCTCGGCTTCTTCGGCGACGCGCAGGGCGATGCCTTTCATGCCGCCTATTTCGCCAGCAATCCAGGTGTCTGGACGCATGGCGATCTCATTTCGTTGTCGCCGGAGGGGGCCGTACGAATGCATGGTCGTTCCGACGGCGTGCTGAACGTGCGCGGCATCAATGTCGGTCCAGGTGAAATTTATCGTGTGCTGAACGACATCCCCGAAATCCGCGAGGCGATGGTCGTCGAGCAGAAGGTGCGGGATGCGTCCGCCGGCCACGCGGACCCGGAGAATGTCGAGTCGCGTGTCGTGCTGCTGCTGGTGCTGAATGATGGCGCGGCGTTGAGCGGCGCACTTGCTGCCCGGGTACGCCGTGATCTCGCGCGTCGCGCGTCGCCTGCGCATGTGCCAGACCGGATCATTGCGGTCGATGCTTTGCCGGTCACGCATAACGGCAAGCTTTCCGAAGCCGCGGCGCGCAGCGCGGTCAACGGACTGCCGATCGGCAACGCGGCGGCATTGCGCAATCCCGAGTGCCTCGATGCAATCCGGCGTCATCCAGCGCTGAATCTGGCTACACGCGAGTTGCCGCCGGTTGGCGAGGGCCGCGAACAACTCGAGCGGTATTTGCAGGCGTATTGGGAGAAGCTGTTCGGCGTCGCACCGATCGGTCGCGACGACAACTTCTTCGACCTCGGCGGTCATTCGCTACTCGCGACACGCTTGCTCGCTGACGTACGCCAGTCGACCGGACGCACGATTCCACTCAGCGATGCTGATGATCGCGCCGACGATCACGCGACTCGCCGCGCTGATTTGCGACGACGCGCTGCCGCCGTCTTCACCTACGCTCGTGCGAGTGCGCGCCGGGACCGGTATGCCGCTATTCCTCATCCATAGCGCAAGCGGTTCGGTGATGGAATGCCTGGCGTTGATCGGCTCGCTGAAGAGTCCCCGCCCGGTTTACGGATTGCTGGCACGAGGTCTCGACGGCGAGCAGCCGGCATTGTTGCGCGTCGAAGATATGGCGGCCAGCTACATCGAGCAGATGCGTACCGTCCAGCCGAAAGGGCCGTACGCGGTAGCCGGCTATTCGTTCGGCGGTCTGGTTGCGTTTGAAATCGCGCAACAACTGCGCCGTGCCGGCGAACGGATCGAATTGCTTTTCCTGCTCGATACCTACGTGGACGAACATTGCCGGCCTTGGACGGCGCGGTTGCGGCGCCGCGCCGGCTCTGTCCGCGCACATTGGCAAACGGTGCGTGAGCTGCCTGCGGCGCGGCTTCCCGGTTATGTGAAGGACAGGTTCGCCGGCGTGGCGGATCAAATTCGGATGCGTGTTGGCCGTATGGCGCTGCGGCCCGAGGGCTACACCGCAGTGCTGCCACCGGCGATGCAGCATATGCGCGAAACGATGCGGGTTGCGATGACGACCTATCGGCCTAAGCCTTACGATGCGGGACCGATTGTCTATGTGCGTGCGGCAGTCTCACAGAGTGCGTATGGCGATCCGATGCTGCTTTGGCGGCGTGTCGCGCGAGCCGGGCTGGTGGTGGCGGAGGTGTCCGGTGGTCATGCCGACCTGATCGTCGAACCGAATGTGCAGTTCGTTGCGGCGGCGCTCGACCGCGGGTTGGGGGAGTGATGACTTCGGCAAGCGCCATGCGACACGTTGCACCCGTTTTGCGTGTCCCCGCTACAATCTGCCAGATCCATTTGACGCGGAAGAGCACGTATGAAAGTCACCCGGGAGCCTGTCGCATTGTCGCGGGCCACGCAGCTGCTGAATCATGGCCCTGTCACGATCATTACCAGCGCGCACGGCGGCCGCTCGAATGTGATGGCCGCATCGTGGGCGATGCCGCTCGATTTCACGCCGCCAAAGGTGGTCGTCGTGGTAGACAGCCGCACGCTCACGCGGCAACTGATTGAAGCGAGCGGCGTGTTCGGCCTGCAACTGCCGAGCCGCGGATTTGCTGCGCAGACGCTGGCGGTGGGAACGAACGCAGGCGCTGAACTCGACAAATTCTCCGCCTTCGACCTCGAGACTTTTCCCGCACAAAAAATCGATGTGCCGATGCTGGCGGGCTGCATCACGTGGATGGAATGCAAGGTGATTCCGGACGATAGCCAGCGGCACGATCTGATCATTGGCGAAGTGGTCGCCGCCTATGCGGACAGCCGCGTGTATTCGAACAACCGCTGGCACTTTGGCGATGATCCGGATCTGCGTACGTGCCATTACGTGGCGGGCGGGACGTTCTTCGCGACCGGCGACGCGTTTGAAGTCGAGCCGGTGGCGAGTGGCGCGGGGGATTAGTCGGTTAACGGCTACGTTCCTGTTCGGGGGCAAGCGTGTCTCATGTATTGCCATCGGCAAACGCAGTGAGTGCTTCGCCCGCCAGCCGGTAGCGAACCCATTCGCTTTGCGCGCTCGCGCCGATCGATTCATAAAAGCCGATTGCAGGTTCGTTCCAGTCCAGCACGCTCCATTCAAAGCGCCCACAGCCTGTTTCGCAGGCAATTTGTGCGAGGTGGCGAAGCATCTGTTTGCCCGCGCCGCTGCCACGCGATGTCGGCGATATGTACAGGTCTTCCAGATAAAGCCCCTGTTTGCCGAGCCACGTCGAATAGGAGAAGAAGTAAACGCAAAAGCCGATCGGCTGGCCATTCATTTCGCAGATCAAAGCCTTCGCGGTTGACGTGGTAGAGAACAGGCTCGTTTCGATGTCTTTAACGGTGGCGACAACTTCGTGCTCCGCCTTTTCGTACACCGCGAGTTCGGTGATGAAGCGGAGAATCAAGGCGGCGTCGGGCGCGTGGGCGGGGCGGATGTGGATGGTCAAGGTGAGGTGCTCGGTCGGTTGGATGGTGTGTCGAAGTTTAGCGAAGATGCGGCGGCTTCGGATCAAACATCCATCGTATCGCTTATCCAGATTGCGATTGACGCGTCGCCACAAAATCGTTTACTGTCGATCCATGGACTTCCACTCGATTCCCTTCGCTGCCGTCACCACCACGACGACCACCTTCACAGGCGGGTCGTCTGGAGGTTGCGCGCGCTAGAAGCAAGAAGCTGTGGCAGACCACCAAAGGCCCCGCCGGAAACGGACGGGGCCTTTGGCGTTTCTGGACCTCCGTTTGCGGCATCGATCCTCAGTATCTGCAAGATCAAATCAAACGGAGTGTCATCGTGAACGACATCGACCATCGTGTACTGGGCAATAAACTCGACCTCTTCCATCAGCAGGAAGAAGGCGCCGGCATGGTTTTCTGGCACCCACGCGGCTGGGAGTTGTACCGCGTGCTGGAAGACTACATTCGTGCCCGCATGCGGCGCGCGGGCTTTCGCGAGATTCGTACGCCGCAACTGCTGGCGCGCTCGTTGTGGGAGAAGAGCGGTCACTGGGAGAAGTTCAGCGCGGCGATGTATTCGTTGGCCGATGCGGACGAAGGGCGCGCGCTGTGTTTGAAGCCGATGAGTTGTCCGTGTCACGTGCAGGTGTTCAACCAGCGTGTGCGGTCGTATCGCGAGCTGCCGGTTCGGTATAGCGAGTTCGGCGCGTGTCATCGTGACGAACCTTCGGGATCGCTTGAAGGGCTGAAGCGTACGCGTGCGTTCGTGCAGGACGATGCGCATGTGTTCTGCACGGAGGCGCATATCGAAGCCGAAGTGGGCCGCTTCTGCTCGCTGCTGCGTGCTGTCTATGCGGATCTCGGTTTCCCTGACTTCAAAGTGGCGCTCGCCACGCGGCCTGCGATGCGCGCGGGCAACGATCAAACGTGGGATCGGGCGGAAGAGGCGCTGGCCAATGCTGCGCGTGCAGCGGGCCTTGAATTCGACTTACGCGAAGGAGAGGGCGCTTTTTATGGGCCGAAACTGGAGTTTCATTTGACGGATAGTCGAGAACGTAGCTGGCAGTGCGGCACGATTCAGCTCGATTTCGTGCTGCCGGATCGGCTTGACGCGGAGTTCGTCAACGAGGGCAACGAACGCGAGCGGCCGGTGATGATTCATCATGCGGTGCTTGGCAGTATGGAGCGTTTCATTGCAATGCTGCTCGAACATCACGAAGGGTGGTTGCCGGTGTGGCTTGCGCCGGAACAGGTCGTGGTCGCGACGATCAGCGATGCGAACGCGGCTTATGCGCAGGAAGTGATGCAGGCGCTCGACGACGCGGGCATAAGAGTGCTGCTCGACGGCAGACCGGAGCGATTGGAGAAGAAGATCGTCGACGCAAGGGAAAAGCAGGTGCCGATTTTCGTCGCAGTCGGTTCGCGGGATGAACGCGATCGGACGATCAGTATTCGTATGCGCGACGGGCAGCAGTCGACGCTTGCGCTCGCGGAGGGTGTCGAGCGTTTGCGGTTGGGTGCGTTGCCGCCCGCCATGCAAATGAAGCAATGAAAGCGTCACCAGCTTAATGACGCACGGACCTGCGCCTTTAAGCTATCGTTCTCACTCAACCGTTCAATTTCATTGCAAACTAGACTCATCCAGTCTGCTCTCTAGGTCGCCATGTTTTGAAATAAGAACCCAGAGTTTCGTCGTCCGACGGTGGGGCCGCACCGGTCCGGGTCGCCCTACCGGCTGGCCGAATTGTTCTTCGTTCTGGTAGCGAAAGCGACGATGGCTCTTGGCGTGTTGGTTGTTGTTATTCTGGCAATTCTCGGCTTGGCCACGGGATCGGCCGACGGTTTTACCGATATTCCGACAACCCGCAAAGGATGGAGGAATTTACTTCTCGTGATTCTTGCGCTCGCGATCGTTGTCGCGTTGGGTGTCTATTTTTTCGTTCCCAAGATGCATCATCCGCATCCTTGAATTCGGCGCGTTCAATCCACTTCCCCAAACAATCTGCCCTCCCATTTTCCCAGAGCGGACGTTCAACACGACGAGTCAGCCATTGAACTCATGGTGCCAATAGTGATTTCGACCAATGAAGTCAAATGCTTCTGGCCACGAGGGCTCGTGGTCTGCCTCTATGTGAAACGCCGCGCCGCCTGAAAAACAAAGGCAAAGTACGTAAGCATCTGTCCGTGTGACAGTGACCACGCACTGACCGATCAATTTGACGAGCTTGTCGCAAAACCCTGTTGTTCCCTGCCAAATCAGATTCTCTCCATCCGCGACCGCTGCCCGGTTGTAGACCGTGAACCGCTCTTCTTGGAAAACAAGCTGGAAATAGTCGTGAATGAATGCGACCTACGACAGCGGTTCAAGCGGTATTAGCCTGTTGTCCATGCACCCGGCTCCCTTCGTCGTGGTTGTGGACAATTTACCTCGATGTATCGAATGTCGGATAGTGGCCGCTCACTGCCTCATGCAAACCGCATCGGCGACTCGACCTCCCTCGGTCTCGATCGACAACACGCGACCCCGAGCCGTCATTCGGGTCACTGTGTTGGCAACGGCCGCTTTCCAATTCCGAACGGACATCCGTCCGCATCACGTCTGCAGTACGGGCGCTCGCGGCCGACGGGTCGCGAGCGGCCATCATGCACTCGCTCAGAAGCGCCAACGGAATCTCGGTCAAATCACCAGCAAGCGTTTAGCGATGTGCGTGGCCGCTGTGACTTCGTCGTGAGGTGCCGCTATTTGAACTTGACGAGATCCTTGAAGATCAGTTGACCCCAGGTATTCCCCCTGCCTTGGACAAGCAAGCCGCCATCCTTGAGCGGTCCTAGCGCAATCGGCGCGAAACCGAGTTGTTCGGCCAAAGCAGCGACCGGTGCCACCGCATTTTCGTCATCGCTCGACAAAAAAACGACGCGGCTTCCGCCATTCACGCTCGGATCAGCGGCCAGGGCGGCAGCAGGCAGATGGTTAAAGCCCTTTACGAACCTGGCGCCGGTAAACGCCTTGGCGACAACCGCGGCCGGCGGCTGACCCTCCAGGTCTTCAACAGGAACACCAAAAGCATTTGTCGTGTCGATGATCGTCTTGCCCTGCCAGGTTGTGATCTGCTTCGCGACTTCGCGATGTTCCCAAAACGGAACCGCGAGGAAGATCGTGTCGGACGCGATTGCATCCTGCAGCGTCCCGGGGACAACGGTGGGGCCGATCGCTCGTGCCTGTTGCATCAACGTCTCGGGAGGGCGCCGGCTGGCGACGGTCACATCGATGTTCTTTCTTGCAAACGCTCGGGCGAGCGCCTGGCCTACCGCGCCAAAACCAATAATCGAATAGTTCACGCGAACTCTCCATTCAGTATTGTAAGGAATCCGTATCTATCGACATAAATCAGATCACCTTCGTCGAGTTGAAAGATCCTTCTACACGCTTTCGGCGCGATTTCAGATGGCCGAGAAGCCGCCGTCGACAGACAACTCCACCCCATTCACGAAGCTCGAATCGTCTGAAGCAAGAAACAGCGCGACCGTCGCAATTTCCTCAGGACGACCCATCTTTCCCCGCGGGATCAGGGATTCGAACATCCGCTTCGCCTCCTCGGTGAGAACCTGGTCCTGCATCGGCGTGGCGATCGGCCCCGGGCTCAGCACGTTCACCCGGATATTCCTGCCCTTCAGTTCGTTAAGCCAAGTGCGTGCGAATGAGCGCAACGCCGCCTTGCTCGCCGAATACACGCCATAACCAGGAAAACCTTTCACCGACGCAACTGACCCGGTCATGAAGATCGATCCGCCATCGTTGAACAGCGGCAACGCCTTCTGAACCGTAAACAGCGTTCCGCGCGTATTCAGACCGAAGGTCGCATCGAAGTGCTGCTCGGTAATCTCGCCCAGAGGGACGGCTTCGCCCGTGCCTGCGCTCGCGAACAGGATGTCGATCTTGCCCTTTTCCCGCTTGACTGTATCGAACAGGCGGTCGAGGTCGTCTAGATTGGCCCCGTCGCCGCGCACGCCGGTCACGTTCCGGCCAATCAGCTTGACGGCCTCGTCGAGCGCCTCCTGCCTCCGGCCCGTGATGAAAACATAGGCGCCTTCTTCAACGAACCGCTTGGCGCTCGCCAGCGCCATGCCGCTCGATCCACCCGTGATGACTGCAACCTTACCCTCAAGCTTTCCCATGACATCTCCTTTCGTGGTGTCGTACTGCGCCTCTGTTCCCATCTGCACAAATGTGCTGTATCTTGTGGATCACTGATCCGGATACAGGTTCATTATATTCGGATCACTGATCCGCTTGTCAAGGCAATTTATGCGAGCTGACGCCAGAAAGAATTACGACCATCTCCTTGCAGTCGCGCGTGACGTCGTCACCGAGCATGGTGCCGAGGCGTCCATGCGAGATATCGCCCGCCGGGCCGACGTCGGGTTGGCGACACTATTTCGCCATTTCCCGACACGAGAAGCCTTATTCGAAGCGTTGCTGCGCATGAACGTGGACGAACTGATACAGCAGGCGGCCGAACTCGAAACGTCGAATCCACCTGACGAAGCGCTGGTGTCCTGGTTTCGCGATGGGGTGGCATTCGTTCGCAGCTATAGCGGTATTTGCGCCTTGTTTGCGACCGCGCACGCGGACCCGGACTCCGCGCTTCATGCTTCGAGCACAGCGCTGCGTTCGGCGGGCGCGCGACTACTGCTCCGCGCTCAAGCCGAGGGGACGGCGCGCGCCGATATTGATGGGGTCGACCTGTTCGCCCTGATGTCGGCGCTCGGCTGGCTCGTCGGCCAGCCCGGATTCGCGCCACGGGGGGATCATCTCTTTCACGTTATTACGAGCGCCATCCTGACAAATCGGCCTGGCAACGATATCAAGAAGGCAACGTAACCGAGTCCAACGAATTGTTGTCTGCATTGCGTCGGATGGCGTCCTCTATGACCGACGCCGGCGACACTATGCGCAAAAGTCTTGGCAAAGGTGACGAATGCAACTGATCGTGTCGGGAGTTTTGAGCGGCTGCTGACGAAGGCGATAAGACGCTGGAGCGGCTGAGCTGTCGCACTACCCAGCGACCGCACATGGCCGCGTACTGCCTCATGCATGAGGCATCGTTTCCCGCAGCCGCTTAAAGCGGCGATCGACAGCGGGCGACCCGGAGCGGCCGCCGAGCTTTCTGCAAAGCAGCCATTCGGAATCAAGACGGGCTCGCCCAGACAGCAAGACCGCCGGCATTACGTCAGGTCGTCGCCGGCTGAACGGAGGAAAACGGGTGTCGCGTCCCGGACCTTGTTATGGTCCGGGAGGTCCCGCGAATGCCGTCAGTAGATCGGAAACACGAAGTCCAGCATCGGCGTGAACCGGATACTGGAATCCGGACAGATGACGCGTCCCCTGACCGCGACCCGCTGCCCCAAATAGGGCAGCCAGAAGCAAACGATCCGGTACGCCGGCCATTCCGAGCACGATATCTGTCACAACCATGTCGTTGCAGGGCTAGGTTGACGGACGGTCCAGCCGGAGCGACGTATGTTCACCCGGCGCGTACTGCCCGTTGCCCCGCTGGATCGTGCCAGTGATCCAAATGTCCTGTTGTGACGGCAGTGTTTTCAGGGGCGGCTCGGCGGCCACCGCAGCAGCAGCTGAGCCAACGGCCAGGACGGCCGATGCCAGCAGTGCCTGCGAGCGTTCTTTCATGATGCTGCTCCCATCCGGCTTGTGAACCGCCTGGTTTTCCAGAGGCTGGCTGCTTTGGGTCAGAGGCGGTTCACAGCACACCCGTCAGCCAGCCTTCCCGTTCTTATGCATCGCTTCGCGGGCTTTGGCGGGGTAAGCGCTACGCTCGTCATGAACAGGATCTTCATTTTAGTCTCCTGTTTCCTGATGATTCAGGGTGTAGCCTCTGACCTGTTTCGTGGAGGCTGCTCCTGCGGCTAAGCGCAATCGCCCGAAGATCACTGGATTGGCGGCACCACGCCCAGTTTCTCGGCCAGCATGCGCTCATACACGCCGAAGTGCAGGTCGACTTCCTCCTGACTTACTGTCGTCACGATGATGTTCACCTGATCCGGCAGCAGGCCGAGCACCACCGCAATCGCCGCTTCCAGTTGCGGCGCACAAACGCGGTCTTCGGTCAGTGTCGTGCCGACAGCGATATCGTAGGTTTGTTCGTGCTGGAAGACGATCTCGACCAGCCGCGCGCGGGCGCTCATGTTGTTGTCGATCGCGAGTTGCACGACCTCCGCCACGCTACGCATCAAGTCCGTCGGAAAGCCTCTGGTCGAGCGCAGCCGGACGCGGTGTCTGCCAAGCGTGAGCCAGTCCGAATCGAATTCCATGGTGTCCTCCGGTTCCGTTGCAACGCACCGCGATAATAGGATTTGGCAGGCGATTTTCAAGACCGGAATTTCACCACCGCCCCTTGAAATTTTCACCGTAGGTTCTATCTTTGATTTCGCTCAGGCAGATGCGCCGGTCACATCCGGTGCGCTGCGTGTTTCGATTTGTTTGCCAGCGGCCTGGCAGGCGGACTGGAGCGCGTAGGCCCGTTCGCCTCCTCGCTGCATCGAAGGAGGATACGATGAGTGATCTCTTTTCCGGAACCGACCTGTTCAGTGAGTTTGACCGTCTGCAGCGGCAGATGGACAGCCTGTTCGGCGGTTTTCCGTCCAGCATCCGCTCGGGCCGCTTCGGGGCCTTTCCGCAGCTGAACATCGGTACGACCGACGACTCAATCGAAATCGTCGCGTTCGCGCCCGGTCTGAAGCTGGCCGAACTCGACGTGTCGATCGACAAGGGCCTGCTGACAATCAGCGGTGAGCGCAAGCCCGCCCAGACCGGCAGCGATTACAAAACCCGGGACGACACCCGCACCTATGCACAGGAGCGGTTCAGCGGCAGTTTCCGGCGCGTGATCGAGCTGCCGCAGAATGCGGACCCCGACAAGGTGCAGGCGCGCTACACCAACGGTTGCCTGTCGATCAGCGTAGGCAAGCCTGAAGCGTCGAAGCCGCGAGCCATTACCGTCCAGTAATGTCAGCCATTCAAGGAGCAAGCCATGAACGACAGGACACAGGTCGCTGAGCGCGACCAGAACGCGGTAGCGCGACGCGAGGGTGATCAGCCGGCGCGGCGGATGACGCTCGCACCGGCAGTCGACGTGTTCGAGGACAGCCAGGGCATCACGCTGTGGGCGGACCTGCCAGGCGTCACAAAGGACAAACTCGACGTGAAGGTGCACGACGGCAATCTTTATATCGAGGCCGAAGCAGTTGTGCCGACGCCCGCCGGTCTGCGGTTGCAGCACGCCGAGATCCGGGAACCGCATTTCGCGCGCGCGTTCTCGCTGAGCCCGGACTTCGATACATCGAAGATCGATGCAAACCTGCAGGACGGCGTGCTGAAACTGACGATTCCGCGTCGAGACGAAGCACGCCCACGCCGGATCGAGGTGCAGACGGACTGAGCCCGGCAGAGCCGCAACGACGACAGGAGAAAAAACCGGTGGCGGCCGCGAGGTCGCCATCGCCCGTTCGTGGAGGTGCGGATACAGAACGTCATGGAGGAAGGGTGATGCGGATAAACGATCAGCATATGGGCCGTGCCGGTGCGTCAGTTCGCAAGCGGCCCGGCCCTCGCAGATGGTGGATATATCGGCTTGGTCACGAGCGGGCGCGATGCCCGTCTGCTTGCCGACTGGCATCTGCCGCGTCACACCCGGGCGGTAGACGCAGCGCGACGTCCCGCCGCACCCCGTCAGTCTGACTGCAGACGGTGTGTCCATGGACGTCGGCAGAAACGTGGCAGTGTGAACGCAATGATGCACATCCGGTTCTCCTGTCAGACCATCGAGGAGCATACGATGAACACCGACCTGAAAAAGTGGAACCCTTTCAAATTTCTCCGCGGTTCAGGACGCAAGCCCGAGGCGGACAGTGCGCAAAGCCCGCCCGACAGCGAACCGTCACGTGTTCCGTGGCCCGACATTTCGCGACTTTTCCCCCGTGATTCGTGGCGTGCGATGGAGGATTTCTTTCATGATCCGTTCGCGGCGCGCGGCGCGCTCGAACGATGGTTTGGCGACTTCAGTTCATCGCGTTTCCAGCCGCGCATCGACGTGGTCGACGAGGGAAAGATACTGCGCGTGACCGTCGAACTACCAGGCATGGAGCGGGAGGACTTGACCGTTAGCGTCGAGGACGGAGCGTTGGTATTGCGTGGCGAAAAGAAACAGGATGTGCACAGTGAGGAGGACGGCTGTTACCGGCTTGAGCGTGCATATGGAGCCTTCACGCGCACAATCCCGATGCCGGAAAATGCCGATCCCGACCACGCTCTCGCAAAGTTTGACAAGGGCGTCCTGACGTTGACGGTGCCGAAACAGGAGCAGCAGCGATCCACGAGCCGCACGATCGATATTGGCTAGCCGTACTCTAAATCGCAACGATACCCATGTTCTGAAGGTCGCGACCGGATGAAACACCAACCTATTGGATGCTTTGGCCTTGGCGTTGCCATCTTGCTGAATGACAGCTTTGTGGTTGTTATCTGGATGACGGGTCTGGGTCGCAAGTCCGCATCTGTTTGCGGTGAGCCCGGTCATTCGCGTCCGTCGACACGCGAACGACAGGAAAGCGACCCGTAGCCGCCTGACCAACGCCGATACTCGTATGACGGCTGAGGCCGATGACCTGCCGCTGGGAATTCCGCTCCGTATCGGCTCTTCATCGGCTACTGCGTACGATAATGGCACCTCTTCGACCTGAGCCTAATTTCCAAGGTGTGGTGTGTGCCGGTTGGTGCGGATCAGGCGATCGATCCACAGCACGAGGCGCTCCAACGACAGCGCGTATGCCTGAGCTTTAGTGCCGATGGCCGGTCGGTATTGCTCGCGACGCAACGTAGTCGAGTGCTGCGATTCGAGCGTAGCTGAGCCTCGGTCTGTCGACGCGGACGGGCGAGTGACGGCCTCGGCGGAAGACCGCCCGCCCTCGTCCTATCTCTCCTTATCCGTTCGGCCAAATCAAACATTTAGCCTACAAGATTGAAGTCAACAGCGGTCGCCTCCCTTATAATTACCAAGTCGTCAGGAGACACCCGGCGACCAGGTTTGACAGCCTGATTGTTACGTCCGCACCCCGCTTAGGCGGGAGTGCGTCTGCTGCTGCACGTCTATATTCTATGGGCGGGCTGTAGTGGGGGAGCCGCAAGGCTCGCCGGCTTGACGTAACACCGGTCTGTCAACCCTTCTACGTGCCCGCTCACCCCTTCCAGCGAGTGTCGGGCGATCCAAGAAGTAACAGGGAGATCGTCACCATGAGCAAGTCCAACAAAAATCAACCCGCTTCACGTCCGCCTGTCGACGCAATCCAGTACGAAAAGATTGCACTGTCCGCCTTCGATTTATGCGACCGGCACCTGGGTCAACTGGATACCTTGATCACACTTGCGTCCTCGATATGTAGGAATCCTTCCATCACGCTTGAGGAAAGACGACGTCGTCAGACGCTTCTTGAATTGCTGGTGGACACGGCTGAGCAATATCAGCAGGAACTCGAATGCGACCGCGAGTTGTACAAGGTGATTGCGCTCGATGCGAAGGGCGTTCCGCAAAGCCGCATCACGGCGCGCCACGCAGCGAACCTGCTTGCAGAAGAGGTGGCGCAACGAGCAGGCGAACCGACAGCCACCGCAAACGCGCCACAACGCCAAAGCACGGCAGAGAAAACTGCCGCAACGTTAAGAACCGACGCTGCGCAGCAACCGGTCGTCGCGCAACACTAGGCGATCGGGAAGGGCCATCGGCTGGCAAGGCGGTGCAGCCGAAGAATCGTTCGGAAACCGCCCGCACTGAGACGGTCATCGTCCGTCTCAGTGCTGTCACATAACCCAGACCTTCGGCAACCCATGCCACACACACCGCAACCTCACCCGCAGACCAGCGCGCCTACCTGGAATATGTCATATCAATCTCATAGTAGAGCGCTTAAAGTAGGCGAAAGCACCTCCGTCCCGGTTGCCGGTCCGAGTCGACCCGACTACTATGCGTGTTAGCTTTGGCATCAACGTTTCGAGACCTCATGTCGCAGAACGTGAACAGAAAGGGCGGCGTAAGGCGTCGATCATCCTGGCACACAAAGGAGTCTTGAATGTCGATTGAAAAAGTCTTATATCGTGCTCATGCGCACGTCACCGGCGGTCGCGACGGACGCGCGACGATTCCCGAAAGCAACCTCGATCTCAAGCTGACCACGCCGAAGGAGCTCGGCGGCGGAGGCGGCGACGGAACGAACCCCGAGCAACTCTTCGCGGCGGGCTATAGCGCATGCTTCATCGGGGCAATGAAGTTCGTTAGCGCGCGCGACAAGATTGCGCTGCCAAAGGACGTCGCCATTGATGGCAATGTCGGCATCGGACAGATCCCCAATGGCTTCGGTATTGAAGTCGAACTGAAAATCTCGCTGCCGGGCATGGACCGCGCAGAGGCGGAAGCGCTGATCGCCAAGGCGCACATTGTCTGTCCTTATTCGAACGCCACACGCAGCAACATCGACGTCAAGCTGACGCTGGTCTAAGCCGCGCGTCGTCACGCGCTATTTCGAGTGCAAGCAGCGGATGCCGTGTCGCGCACAGCGGCGCGTATCTCTGAGGTTCATGACATGGACAATGCCGCCGAAGACGCTGCTCGCACCAGAATCCAGCCGCAACGGGCAATTGCCGAGTTTGCCAGGGTTCTCTGGCATCTGCGCGCCATTCTGGCGATGTTGCTGATACTTTTCCTCATTTTGTCGGTCGCCATGTATTTCGTTGGGGGGGCCGTCGATGTAGCCACACGCACGCACGCATCGCTAGGCCACACTTTCTATTTCTGCGCGGTCACGGCGCTGACTATCGGCTACGGCGACGTGGTGCCGACCACCACACCTGGTCTGATCGTCGCGGTTTTGCTTGGACTGCTCGGCGTGTTGATAACGGGTGTGATAACTGCTTCCGCTGTTTATGCCATCCAGGTGGCTGCGCATCTGACCGGGCGACGCGAAGCGCAGTAGCCGGCAACAACGAATATGTCATTCCAGATGGTCGCTACGTCTCCTAATATGTGTAGTTAGCGTTCTGATATGCTTTTTTCCGTGCGCCGACATGTGAATTCGATGTCGGTACCACTGGCAGGCGGTATCCACTCAAGAGGGTAGAGATCCATGACCAGTCAATCGAATTCGCGGGGCGTGATCGGCGTCATCACCTTGCTCTTTACGGTGCTGACCGCGCTCTATCTGTTGATCGGTGGCGTATGGCTGCTGGCGGTCGGCGGCTCAGCGTACTACGTCATCACAGGCATCGTGCTGTTGGGCGTGGCCTGGCTGCTTTGGCGACGCAGTCCAGCCGCGCTCGTGCTTTATGCACTCGTGCTGATCGGCACGGCGATCTGGGCACTCTACGAGTCGGGTCCGGACTTCTGGGCACTCGCGCCGCGCTCCGGTGTACTCGTTATCTTCGGCGTATGGTTGCTGCTGCTTGTGAGCTGGCGGCTGGAGGGCGAGCGCAAGCTGGGTGTCGCGTCGCTCGTCATCGCACTCGTGGCATGGGCGGGCATACTCGTGTACGCCAACTTCAACGATCCGCAACAGGTCAACGGCACACTGAACGCTTCCGCGCCCGCGAGCGTCGCCAGCACCGGGATCGACGCCTCCGACTGGCCCGCCTATGGTCGCACCCAGGAAGGCACGCGCTACTCGCCATTGCAGCAGATCACGCCTGACAATGCGAAGAATCTCCAGGTGGCCTGGACCTTCCGCACGGGTGACGTGAAGGGGCCCAACGATCCTGTTGAGATTACCAACGAAGTCACGCCGATCAAGATCGGCGACCTGCTTTACCTATGCTCGCCGCATCAGATCCTGTTCGCGCTCGACGCGAAGACGGGCACGCTCAAGTGGAAGTTCGATCCGCGACTGAAGAACGATCCGTCGTTCCAGCACGTGACTTGCCGCGGTGTGTCGTATGTCGATCTGTCGGCCAGTGCCACGGCGGCCGCACCCGCGGCGGCGCCGGCGAGCGATGTAGCCGCACCCGCTGCAGCGTCGGCCAGCGATGCCGCCGCAGCTACAGACGCCTCGGGCGCTGCTGCCACGGCTGCCTCGGGCGTCGCAGTCGCAGACGCCTCAGGCCCCGCTACGGCCGCCTGTACGCGCCGCATCTATCTGCCGGTCAACGACGGCCACCTCTACGCCCTCGACGCGCTGACGGGCCAACGTTGCGCGGGCTTCGGCAACGACGGCGACCTCGACCTTCAACACGCCCAGCCTGTCACAACGCCGGGCATGTATGAACCCACGTCGCCGTCGATCATCACCAGCAAGGTGATCGTCGTGGCGGGCGCGGTGGAGGACAACTTCTCGAACCGCGAGCCGTCGGGCGTCATCCGCGGCTTTGACGTGCGCACGGGCGAATTGCTCTGGGCCTTCGATCCGGGCGCGAAGGACCCGAATCACATTCCGGGCCCGGGCGAACATTACACGTGGAATTCGCCCAACTCGTGGGCACCCGCCGCCTACGACGCGAAGCTCGACATTGTCTATCTGCCGATGGGCGTGAAGACGCCGGATATCTGGGGTGGCGACCGCACGCCGGAGCTGGAGCAATACGCTACCGGGCTGCTCGCACTCAACGCCTCGACCGGCAAGCTCGCCTGGTTCTACCAGAGCGTGCACCATGATCTGTGGGACATGGACCAGCCGTCGCAGCCCACGATCGCCGACATCACCGGCAAGGATGGTAAGACCGTGCCGGTCGTGTACGCGCCGGCCAAGACCGGCAACCTGTTCGTGCTCGACCGCCGCACCGGTGCGCTAGTCGTGCCGGCGCCCGAAACGCCCGTGCCGCAGGGCGCGGCGCCCGGCGACCACGTTGCGCCGACACAGCCGTTCTCACAGCTCACGTATCGTCCGTCGAAGAACCTGACCGACGCCGACATGTGGGGCGCGACGATGTTCGACCAGCTTATATGCCGTGTGATGTTCCACCAGCTGCGGTACGAGGGCACGTTCACGCCGCCGTCGCTACAGGGCACGCTCGTGTTCCCGGGCAACCTGGGCGTGTTTGAGTGGGGTGGTCTCGCCGTCGACACCGACCGCCAGATTGCCGTCGCGAACCCGATCGGCTTGCCGTTCGTCTCGCGCCTGATTCCGCGTGGCCCGGGCAACCCGCTGGAACCGGAGCCGGGTGCCAAGGGCAGCGGCACGGAGTCAGGCATCCAGCCGCAGTACGGCGTACCGTACGGCGTGACGATCAATCCGTTCCTCTCGCCGCTGGGTCTGCCGTGCAAGCAACCGGCATGGGGCTACATCTCTGCGATCGATCTCAAGACCAATGAGATTGTGTGGAAGAAGCGCATCGGCACCGTGCGCGACAGTTCGCCGATTCCTCTGCCGTTCAAGATGGGCATGCCGATGCTGGGCGGTCCGAGCGTCACTGCGGGCGGTGTCGCGTTCATCGGCGCGACGGCGGACAACTACATCCGCGCGTTCAACGTGAACAACGGCGAGCAGGTCTGGGAGGCTCGCCTGCCCGCAGGCGGTCAGGCCACGCCGATGAGCTATTCGATCAACGGCCGTCAGTACGTCGTGATCGCGGCGGGCGGCCATGGCTCGTTCGGCACAAAACTCGGCGACTATGTGATTGCCTACGCGTTACCGCCGCAATAAGCGGCACGCGCCGCGCATGCGGTTTTTCTTGTCCCTTACGCGGCGCATTGAATGCGCCGCTCTCTATATTGTCGAATGAACCATTCACGCTTTGCGCCGCGAGCCTGCGTCGTGCTGGCCTCGATCGCGGTGCACGCCACGTTTGCGCATGCGCAAAGTGCCGTCACGCTCTACGGCGCACTCGACACGAGCATTGAAATCACCAATCCGGGCGCGGGCTACGTTGCTCGCATGGATTCCGGTGCTTATCGTGGATCACGCGTCGGCCTGCGCGGCGCCGAGGACGTCGGCAATGGCGTCAAGATCCTGTTCACTCTGGAGAACGGTTTCAGTTCCGCCGACGGCACCTTTGCCGTCGCGAACACGGTCTTCAACCGGCAGGCCTGGATCGGATTGGATACGCTTTACGGCACCGTGCGTGTCGGCCGTCAGTACTCGCCTATCTATATTCCGTTCAAGGGCGGGCTTGATGCTTTCGACGCAGGCACGATCGCTTCCGGTCTCGACAACCTCTCCAAGATCACACCCTACGAGAGCAATGCGATCACCTATCTCTCGCCGGAATTCCACGGATTCTCCACGACCATCATGGCATCGCTGCGCGACGGCGACAGCAGCAACGACGGCAACGGGCTCGCCGCCCACATCGAAACCTTCGCATGGCGCGAGGGACCGTTCCGCATCTCGTACGCGCATCAACAGACGCACGGTAACGGCGCGCTGCGCGCCAACCTGGGCGGCGTCTCGTACGTTTTTGGTGCCATCACGGGTTTTCTGTCGTTCTTCAACGGCGATGGCGGTACGCCGCGATATCACAACGACGGTGTATCCGTCTCCGCGCGCTATGTCGTGAATTCGTTTTTTCGCGCCTCACTCGGCTACACCTATCTGCGTGACCGCTCGGGTGGCGACAACAACGCCGATCAGTTCAGCGCGGCATGCGAGTACGACCTCTCTAAGCGCGCTTTGCTTTATGCGAGCGCCGGCTGGTTGCGCAATCGCGGGCAGGGTGAGTTCACGTTGCGCGGGGTTAATGTGACGGGCCTCACGCCGTCGTGGCCAGGGGCCTCCGTGCGAGGCGTGCAGTTCGGCATGATCGAGCGTTTCTAACGATGCGCTGTAGGAGCTTGTCCGTTCATCCCTGCGTGGATCGGGCGAGCATACGCCCGCTGCCTCACCGGACTACAATCAGTTACGTGACCCTAATCATTCATTGGCTGCGCGCCGGCTTCGACGGGCGCATTGATAAACCGGTCAACCAGGTTCGCAGCAGAGTAGCGGTTTAAGCAGACCTGATCGCAGTCAGCCACACGTGGCGTCCCGGCAAAGGAGGGGCGATGCATTGGCAACCGAGCTCCGGCGTGAACGTCAGACGCATCGCAATTATGGTTGCGGTTGTCGTGGGCGTCCTGATCGTCGCCGGGCGCCTCACTGGCGTCGTGGTCGACTGGCTGTGGTTTGCTTCAGTCGGTTACGTCGACGTTTTCTGGACGACGGTCTCCGCCAAGGCGCTCCTCTTTGCCGCCGTGTTCGTAGCGTCGGCGAGCGTAATAGCTGCATCGGGGTTTCTTGCGCATCGTTACGCGCGGCGTCCCGGTAGCTGGCAAGTCGAAACGGCTCGTCTGTCAGGTACGCCGGAGTTCATCAGTGAACTGGCAGACCAGCTCGCACCGCGCATTCCCTGGCGCGCCAGCATTGCCGGCAGCGCTATTGTCCTGGCGCTGATCATCGCTGGCGGCGAAATCTCCAACTGGGATCTGGTGCTGCGCTTCCTGCATCAGGTGCCCTATGGCGACCGCGATCCTGTTTTTGGCCAGGACATCAGCTTCTATCTGTTCTCGCTGCCCACCTATCTTGCGTTCAAGAACTGGCTGCTGCAGTTGATCTTCTGCAGTGCGCTCGTTGCGGCCGCGGTTTATGGGGTTCGCGGCGACGTCACGTTCGAGCGGGCGCCGCGCGTACTCTCAGCCGCTGCCACCGCTCATGGTTCAGCGCTGCTCGGTGCGTTCTTTCTCCTGAAGGCGTGGTCTTACACACTCGACCGCTTCTTGCTGCTCTACGGCGATAACGGCGTCGTGGTCGGCGCCGGCTATACCGACATCCACGTCGAGCTCCCGGTCTTGTGGGTGCTCGTCGGCTTTGCTGCTGTTGCAGCCGTCGCGTCGTGGGTCAATATGCGCCGGCAGGACTATCGGATTCCTGCCGCCTCGGTGTTACTGGTGTTCGGTACCTCGTTCGTGTTCGCCTTGATCTACCCGGCGCTGTTCCAGCGCCTCTATGTCAAGCCGAGCGAACTGCAACTGGAGATGCCCTATATCAAACACAATATCGCGTTAACGCGAATGGCCTACGGCCTCACACAGATCGCGGTAAAGCCGTTTCCGGCCGAGCAGGAATTGAATCTCGCCTCGCTCGAGGCTAATCGCGCGACCATCGACAACATCCGCCTATGGGATGTGCAGCCGCTGATGGATACCTACGCGCAGTTGCAGGAGATCAGGACGTACTACAAATTTTTCTCCGTCGACATCGATCGCTACCGGCTCGACGCCGGATATCGGCAGGTGATGCTGTCGGCCCGCGAGCTGGAGTCTTCGATGCTCCCCGCGAACGCTCAAACCTGGGTGAACCTGCACCTTCTGTTCACACATGGCAACGGTGTCGTGATGTCGCCCGTCACCGAAAAATCGACGGAAGGTTTGCCGTCCTTCTATCTGCAGGATATTCCGCCTGTCGCGCACGGCGGGCCTGCCATTCGCGAGCCGCGTCTGTATTTCGGTGAAGGGGGTGAAGGTTACGTCATCGTAAAAGGCAGTGTCCCCGAGTTCGACTACCCCAAGGGTAAGGACAACGTCTACACCGCTTACAGCGGGAGCGATGGTATTGGCATCGGCAGCACCACGCGCCGCAGCCTGTTCGCCTGGCAGTTCAACGATCCGAACATCCTGCTAACCGACTACATCACGAACGGTAGCCGCATTCTGCTGCACCGTAACATTCAGGATCGGGTGCGCACGATCGCCCCGTTCCTCAGGCTCGATCATGATCCCTACCTCGTCACAAGTAACGGGCGTCTTTTCTGGATGCAGGACGCGTACACGACGAGCAGTTGGTTTCCCTACGCACAGCCGGGCTTCGACGATGGCGCCAACTACATCCGCAACGCAGTCAAGGTGGTGATCGACGCATATAACGGTACGGTCGATTTCTATGTCAGCGATCCTAACGATCCGATCATACGGACTTATCAGCGCATTTTCCTGGGTCTGTTCAAGTCTCTCGCGGCGATGCCGCAAGATCTACAGAAACATATCCGCTACCCGGAAGAACTGTTCCTGATCCAGTCGCAACTTTATCGGGCCTACCACATGGATGCGCCAGAGGTCTTCTACAATCGCGAGGATCTCTGGCAGTTCCCACGGGAATTGATCGGCATTGATGGCGCGAATAGTCCCGGCACGCCGATGACGCCTTACTACATGATCATGCGGCTGCCCGAGGAACCGCGCGAGGAGTTCGTCCTGATGCTGCCGATGGTGCCCAGCCAGCGCGACAATATGATCGCGTGGCTCGCCGCGCGTTGCGATCCGCCTAGCTACGGCAAGCTTGTCGTCTACTCGTTTCCGAAGGATAAGCTCGTCTATGGGCCGTTCCAGATCGAGGCGCGCATCCAGCAGAACACCGAGATTTCGCAACAGATTTCGCTGTGGAACCAGATGGGCTCGCGTGTCATTCGCGGCCATCTTCTCGTCGTGCCGATTGAGAATTCGATCCTTTACATCTCACCGCTCTACTTGCGTGCAGAGTCGGGGCAGTTACCTGAGTTGAAGCGGGTGATCGCTGCGTATGGGGATCGGGTGGTGATGAGGGAAACGTTGGGCGAAGCGTTGGCGGCGCTTTTCAAGGAAAGTGGTCCGCTTGGAGCGCAGCCTCAGGGCACGGCGGATGCGCGTGCTCGCGAGGCGCTTGCACACTATGACCGTGCGATCGAGCGATTGAAGGCGGGGGACTGGAGTGGGTTTGGCGTGGAACTGGATGCGCTGCGGCCGCTGCTTGAGGCGCTGGGTGGGGGACGGTCGGAGGGGAAGAAGTGATTCAACCGAAAATCTCGAGACCGTTCTTCTGTACGAGCTGGAGCATACGAGCTGCGATTCCGCTGGGCTTCTTGTCGCCCTGTTCCCATTGACGAATGGTTGACGCAGTTGTGTTGAGGTACAAGGCAAACACACCTTGACTGACGTTCACGCCTTTACGGATGCGGGCGATTTCTTTCGCATTGAATTCCGGTGCCTTTTCGATGCACAGATCGTCATACTCACGCATCGTCTTTTTGTCGATGACCTTTGCCCGATGCAGACCGGACGCTGCGCTATGAATTGCTTCCGACGCATCGCTTCTGATGTGTGCCTTAGCCATTGCAAATCCCCACTAGATTCTTCGACTCCAACATTCGATCATATTTCCTCCAACATTGGAATTCTCCCGCAAGGCAGCGCCCATCACTGGACGTTGCCTGGTTTTGAAGTTAATCAACAAAGTCCGTCGCTTCGGATGAGCCTTTCCACGCATCAAGATCGCGTTGGACCGCCGCGGCTTTTTGCGCCGCCAGTTCGTTGGCGATCTTGCCGGCGAACAGGTGCAATGGCGGTTCAGCGACATCAACAGCCTGCATGATCAACATGGCCAACTTGTCCGGATCGCCGGCCTGATGACCGTGCAGCGTGCCCAGGTGCAGATCGAGCGATGCCTTCGCTTCGGTGTATTCGTCGATCTGTCGTTTGGCCACCGCCAGCGCGCCGCTCGACAAAAACTCCGTGCGCACCGGCCCGGGGTAAACCACCGTCGCCTTGATGCCGAACTCGGCCACCTCGGCCGCGAGCGACTCGGTCAGGCCCGCGAGCGCGAACTTGCTCGCCACATAGCTGCCCCAGCCCGCGTAGCCGCCCTGATAGCCGACGATCGAGGCGATGTTGATAACATGCCCGCCGCGCTGCTCGCGCAGATGCGGGAGCGCATGACGCAATACCAATAGCGGCGCGAACAGGTTGACTTCGAAATTTTGCCGAAGCTCCTCGTCCGAGAGGGCTTCGACGGTTCCCTGTTGTGCGTAGCCGGCGTTATTGACGATCACATCGATCTTGCCGAATGTCTTGACCGTTTGCGCGATGGCCGACTGCACGCTCTGGTCGTTGGTAAGATCCACTTGGAGAGGAAGAAACCGCTCCGCAGCGGGGCCGATCGCTTCCGTCAGCGACGCCACGGTTCGCGAGGTCGCGGCGACGTAATCGCCACGCGCGAGGAGTTGCCGTACGAGTCGTTGGCCGACGCCTTTCGATGCGCCAGTGACAAACCAGATTTTCGCAGACTTGTTCATGATAATTTCCTTGATAAATAGGTAGTGCAAAAGAGAATCGTTAGAAAGGGCTCGCCGTCGGACGCACAACGATTTCGCTGACATCGACATCCGCCGGCTGCGCGATTGCGTAGGCGATCGAGCGCGCAATAGCGTCCGACGTAAGTGCAATGCGGCGGAAGTCACGCATCGCTGCACGCGCGGTGTCGTCGGAGATCGAATCGGCCAACTCCGACTCCACGACGCCCGGGCAGATCACGGTCACGCGAATCTTGTCGGTTTCCTGCCGCAGACCGTCCGAGATGGCGCGCACGGCGAACTTGGTGGCGCAATACACGGCGGCCGTCGGCGAGACAGAGAGGCCGCCGATCGAGGAGATATTGATGACCTGGCCAAACCCCTGGCGCTCCATGGTCGGCAGGACCGCGGCGATGCCGTGCAGCACGCCGCGGATATTCACGTCGATCATGCGATTCCATTCGTCCACCTTTGTCGCGCTCAAGGGCGACAAAGGCATCACACCGGCGTTGTTGACGATCACGTCGATGCGGCCGAAGGCGTCCAGTGCGGACTGGGCGAATGCGTTGACGTCGTCGGCGGACGTGACGTCGAGTGCTTTGTAACGAACCGAACCGCCGCTTGCCTGGATTTCCTCGGCCAGCGCCGCGAGTCGTTCTGTGCGCCGCGCGCCGATCACGAGCTGGTGCCCTTGGGCGGCGAGCAGCCGAACTGTTGCTTCACCGATACCGCTGCTTGCCCCGGTGATGAGGATGACTTTGGGTTGGTTAGATTGCGTTGTCATGTTGCGTTCTCCGTGCAGATAATCTGTGCAGGTTTGTCTGAGGGAGAGGCTACGAAGTCTGCGCACGAGGCGGCAAGGCAATCGCGGCGCGGTCTCCCGAGCGCTTCGGCTGCACCGTGCAACCGATAACCCATCTTATGAGGCGGGCACCTGCACGCGAATACACGTGACAATCGCGGTATTGCCTATTCCTATTGAAGTGGGTTCGGGCCGCCGATCGTATCCGGTAGAATTTATTCACCCGATCTGGCGAAAGAGGAGTCTTCGTGACAGTTGCCGACAACCCGGTTTCCGCAAAGATGGTGAGCCTGCTTGAGCGTCTGGCGCCGAATGAGGGGTACACCCAGTCCGCGCTTGAGGGCGTGCGGTTCATGCGCTCGAACCGGCCGTTAGGGCGCACGCCGGTGCTGTACGAGCCAAGCATCGTGATCGTGTGTCAGGGGCGCAAGCTGGGGTTTCTGGGCGAGGAGGTGTATGTCTACGACGCCCAGCACTATCTGATCCTGTCTGTGCCCCTGCCGTTCTCGACTGAAACCGAAGCGAGCGAGTCCGAGCCGATGCTGGCCGTGTCGTTGCGCCTCGATCTGATCGAGTTGACTGATCTGATACTGGCGATCGATCGCAGCGGAAGCCACCAGGAAGGCACGCCGCTAGGGATCGTATCGACGCCGCTCGAGGGAGACCTCGCCGAAGCGGCCCTGCGCCTGCTGCAAGCCCTGACGTCACCTCTGGACGCCGAGGTACTCGGGCCTGCAATCGTGCGGGAAATCTGCTACCGGGTATTGATCGGGGAACGAGGCGCAGCGATGAGGGCTGCGCTCGCGCATCAGGGCCGCTTCGGCAGGGTCGCGAAAGCATTGCGGCGAATTCACACCGACTATGCGCAACCGTTGGATGTCAGTCGTCTCGCGGAAGAGGCGGGGATGAGCGTTCCCGCGTTTCATGTCAACTTCAGAACAGTCACGCTCACCTCGCCGATCCAATACATCAAGTCAACGCGTTTGCATCAGGCGCGGCTGCTGATGATTCGCGACGGTTTGACGGCAGCTTCAGCCTCGGCGCGCGTCGGTTACGAAAGTCCCTCGCAATTCAGTCGCGAGTTCAAGCGGTTTTTCGGACGCTCGCCAGTCGATGAGGCTCGAGATATGCGGGCATCGTTCGCGCTATCTCCGGCTGCAATGATTGACGATTTCGCTGCTTCTCACTGACATCAAAATGATGTGGGCGCCTGGTGCTACGGATCGGGCTCGCGCGACCTCTATTTGGGGCCGGTGTGTTTCGCTCCCTTCTGGCGTATTTGAACATGCACTGAGTTGCATGGCGTGGCCAAAGTTCCAGCGGCAATGTTGCGGTGTGGTTAACGGTCTATTGACAAATGGTGGCTCTTATCGCGCGAGGTTTGCCTCTACCATTGCACCGGTGCTGCATGCGCCAGTCATAAAGGAGTCTCATGAACCTCGCTTCGATCCGCAAAGACGCCTTTGCGATGCCCGTTCACAATCCAGCCTACCCCCGGCCGCCGTATCGCTTCATCAATCGGGAATACTTCATCATCTCGTATGAGACTGATTTCGATGCGTTGCGCGCCATCGTGCCGGAGCCGTTGCATCCGGAAAACGACCTCGTGCATTACGAATTCATTCGCATGCCGGATTCGTCGGGCTTCGGTGACTACACCGAAAGCGGTCAAGTCATCTCGGTGCGAGACCAGCAAGGGCGCCTCGGCAACTACACGCATTCGATGTACCTGGATGACGAAGGTCCGATCGCCGGCGGCCGCGAGATCTGGGGCTTTCCGAAGAAGCTGGCCAGGCCGACCTTGAGCGTCGATGGCAACGACACGCTGCTCGGCACACTCGACTACGGCACACAACGTATCGCAACCGGCACGATGGGCTTCAAGCATGTGCCACTCGACATCGAGGCCGAGCGCAAGAAGCTTGCGGACACACCGAATTACCTGCTGAAGGTGATCCCGCACGTTGACGGTTCGGCGCGCGTGTGCGAGCTCGTGCGTTTCTATCTGCGCGACGTGAGCGTGCTGGGCGCGTGGTCGGGTCCCGCCGCGCTCGAACTGCATCCGCACGCATTGGCGCCCGTCGCCGATCTGCCGGTGAAGCGGGTGGTCGGCGCGCGGCATGTGATCGCCAATCTCACACTGGATATCGGCGAGGTTGCGCTCGATTATCTCGCCACAACCGAGAGCGTGAAGCTCGCAGTCAATCAATAACGGTCTGTGAACCGATAAGGAAGGAACACAACATGTCGTTGAACAATAAAGTCGCGCTTGTGACGGGCGCAGCAAGCGGTATTGGTGAGCAGTGCGCACGCAAACTCGCTAGCCTCGGCGCCGCAGTGGTGATTGCCGACTTGAATCTCGAGAACGCGCAGAAGGTGGCCAGCAGCATCGTCGCGGCGGGCGGTAAGGCGCTGGCGGTTGCAATGGATGTGACGAATGAAGAAGCGGTCAATAGCGGCATCGAACGCGCGGTGCCGGAGCTCGGCAGCATCGATGTGCTCGTGTCGAACGCGGGTATCCAGATCGTCGCTCCAATCGAGGAGTACGCGTTTTCCGACTGGAAGAAAATGCTGGCGATCCATCTGGACGGTGCCTTCCTCACCACCAAGGCTGCCATCAAGCACATGTACGCGGGCGGCAAGGGCGGCTCGATCGTCTACATGGGTTCGGTACATTCACACGAGGCGTCGAAGCTGAAGGCCGCCTATGTGACAGCCAAGCATGGCTTGCTGGGACTGGCCCGAGTGGTTGCGAAGGAAGGTGGGCCGCGCGGCGTGCGGGCGAACGTAGTGTGTCCGGGCTTTGTGCGTACCCCGCTCGTCGACAAGCAGATTCCCGAGCAGGCCAAGGCGCTCGGTATCTCCGAAGCCGAAGTGGTAAAGAACGTGATGCTCAAGGAAACCGTCGACGGTGAATTCACCACGGTTGAGGACGTCGCCAATACGGTTGCGTTCCTTGCAGGCTTCGAATCGTCTGCGCTCACCGGGCAGTCGGTGATCGTTAGCCACGGCTGGTCAATGCAATAAGGGGTCGCGCATGCGCAGCAGCACAAGAAAAATCAACGGGCAGCCGGATGTGTTTGTGCTGCCGCGCTACGACGAGATCGCCTTGGTGCTTCAGGGCGGCGGCGCGCTCGGGTCTTACCAGGCCGGCGTCTACGAAGGCCTGGCCGAGGCCGGTGTGCAACCGAACTGGATCGCCGGCGTCTCGATCGGTGCTCTTAACACGGCCGTCATTGCCGGCAATGCACCGGAAAACCGCGTGGAAGCGTTACGAGGTTTCTGGAGTTCGATCTGCCATCCGCTCGACTGGGTCGGTGGTCTGGGTGAATGGATGCTGCCTGGGTTCGGCGCGCACGACCTGTCGCGCAAGTGGGCAAGTTTGTGGGCAGCCAGCCGCGCGTTGACAGAGGGTCAGCCGGGTTTTTTCTCGCCGCGCAGCCCGTTGCCCATGGCAGGTTTCGGCAAGCAAAGCCCCAACGCGGTCAGCTACTACGACACGGCCGCCCTGAGGGAAACGCTGTTGAAGTTCGCCGATTTCGACCGCATCAACGATGGTGACATCCGCGTTTCAGTGGGCGCGGTGAACGTGCAGACCGGCAACCTGGTGTACTTCGACAACACGAAAATGCGTCTGGAGCCGGAGCATTTCATGGCGTCAGGGGCGTTGCCGCCAGGTTTTCCGGCGGTGGAGATCGACGGCGAGTACTACTGGGACGGCGGCCTGGTTTCCAACACACCGCTGACCGAGGTGCTTCGCGATTCGGACCACAAAGATACGCTGGTTTTTCAGGTCGATCTGTGGAGCGCGAGAGGCAATGCGCCCGGAGATTTTCTCGACGTGTCCGAGCGCGCCAAAGACATTCAGTACTCCAGCCGTACGCGGGCGATTACCAGCATGCTGGCGGATCGTCAGAAGCATGCCCGTTTCATCAAGGAACTGCTCGCGCATGTTCCATCCGATCTGCGCAGGGCCGATCCACTATTCCGTCTCGCTGAAGAAGCGGCCGACGGCAGCGCAATCAATGTGGTGCATCTTATCTATAAGAACAAGCCATATGAGGGGCATTACAAGGACTACGAGTTCAGCGTCGACACGATGCACGAGCATTGGGAAAGCGGTCTCGACGACATTCGCGATTCGTTTGCCCATCGGGAGTGGTTCGATGTGCCGAGCCGCGAACAGGGCTTCGTGACGCATGACGTGCATCGCCGGCCCGGCTCCGTGCCGCAGTCCGATCGCGACATGCCCGAACTGCCCCTGGGAGCGGAACGAAAAGTCGCTGCATGAACCGGCGCTGGGCCCCATTGATCCTAGGCCGTAGGCGGTCGCCGGAATTGTTGAAACACCGTCGGCTCCCATTCCTGACTCGCCAATAACAAGCCGGTCCCGCGTCGCTGGTTCAAAGGAGCGGCCGCAGATTCCTTATGCAAGGCGGCGAACCTGCTACGCAGCCGCCTTAGCTCAAGCTGGAGCTGCGAGAACGCAGCTTCTGTCAGCATGCCGTGAGTGAACTCCAGCGTTTCATTCGGTTGGTCGAAGCGCCCGGCCAAGAAATCGCGTAGACCTTCCCGTCGGAAGAATTGGCGAATTGGCCCGTTTGGCAACCAGTCAAAATCTCGCGCGATGCGGAGTCGAATCCGGTCCCCTGGGAGCAGCGCGATTACGCCCATACGATCGAGTACCAACAGTCGCTTTAAGCATTCCGCCTTGCTCATCTGGTAGGCCGCCACGATGTCCGTGACTGACCAATGGTTAAACGCACAGACAGCCACAAGCAATAACTTGCTGTTCGATACGAGTTGTGTCTCCTGATGCTCCGTCAGCGTGGATAGCTGAGGAACCGAAGACGACGCTTCCTGTAAGAGTTCGGTCAGCGTGAATCCGAAGTGTGAACGGCTGTGAGAAGCCGACACTAAACGGCGGCGTCAATCAGAGATACGAA
>NZ_JALOCP010000022.1:0-142149 GCF_030511745.1 Paraburkholderia sp. SECH4 | reverse complement strand
CCCGTATACAAGCCCTTTCGGGCTTAAGTTGAGAGCATTGCCCCGCACAGGGGCACCGCTAAAAGACCACTAACAAATCAAGGAAAGGCCAACACCCCAGGAACACGGACAACAAGCGCCGCGAAGGCAAAAACCCGCCCATTAAATGGGCCCCTTCCTCATCAACAACTTCAACAAAACAGGCAACAACAACAACACCAACGGCAACTGCACAATCAACCCAGAAATAATAGCAACCGCCAAAGGCTGCTGCATAGCAGCCCCCTGCCCGAGGGCAAAAGCAAGCGGCAACAGCGCCAAAATAGCCGCAATAGTGGTCATGGCAATCGGCCGCAACCGATTCCGCCCAGCCGCGATCAGCGCCTCCTCAAACCCAATACCTTCATCCCGTATCAACCCCTGCAACTCCGATACATAAAAGATCGCCACCTCAGTCACGATACCGATAATCATCGTCATCCCCATCATTGCGGAGATGTTCAACTCGATACCGGTCATCCACAGCCCAATAAACACCGCACCGGCAGCCAGCAAAGGCATCGCCATCACCGCCAACGCAACCCGGAAGCGTTCGTACAGAAACAGCAGCAACCCAAACACCAACGCAATCGCAGCACCAAACACGGTCAACAAACCCTTGAAAGCAATCTGCTGCTGCTGGTACAAACCGCCCAGTTCGTAATACACACCGGTCGGCAACAAGCTCTTGTCGCTCAGCGTCTTCTGTACGTCAGCGATCGTCGAGCCCAGATCGCGGCCATCGATACGCGCCGTCACCGCCACCATCCGCTTGAGGTTGTCGCGGCTGATCTCCGGCTGGCCAGTCACCGTCACCTGATCGGCAACACGGTTCAGCGCGAACAGATGGCCGTCCGGTGCGCGAATCTGCAACAGCCCCAGTTGCGTATCGGTTAGCTTCAGTGCGCCCGCCACGCGCACCCGCACGCCCACCGTCTTCGGTCCGGTCTGGAATTGCGTCGCAACGTTGCCTTCCACCATGTCGGACACGGCCTGTGCAATCGACTGCGGGTCCATGCCCTCGGCCGCCGCGGCCTCCGGCCGGATGTGCAATTCGAGCGCGTCGCCCGCCGGATTGATGCCGTCGTTCACGTCCACCACGCCTTGAATCTTGCCGATCTGCGCGGCTACCTTGCGTGCGGTGGTGTCGAGCGTGTTCTGATCGTCGGAATAGATTTTTATCTGCACCGGCTGGGGCACCGCGGTCAGGTCGCCGATCAGGTCCTCCATCAGTTGCGCGAGCTCGATATTCACGCCGGGCACCTGCGTTTCGACCTTCGAGCGGATTTCTTCCATCACCGTTTCGATCGGCTCGCGGCCAGTCGATTTCAAGCGCACGAAGAAGTCGCCCTTGTTGGGCTCGTTCAGGTCGCCGCCGAGACCGGCGCCGGTGCGGCGAGAGTAAGTTGCAACGTTCGGATTCGCGCGGATGATGCCCTCGATCTGCTTCATCAAGCGGTCGGTTTCCGTGACGGACGTGCCCGGCTCGGTGTGATAGTCGAGCACGAAACCGCCTTCGTCCATGCTCGGCATGAAGCCGCTGCCTACTCGCGTGAAAGCGAACGCGGCCACCACGATCAGCGGCAGCAGGCCGAGCAGCACGAGAATCGGACGTGCCGTGACGTGCTCAATCAGATAGCCGTAGCGCCGGTTCATCCATGAAGCGAAGCGGGTTTCCTTGTGTTCCTCGGCGTCCTTCGGCTTCAGCCAGTGGTCGCACAGAATCGGCACCGCGAGCCATGTGACGAGAAACGAAATGAACAGGGCGCTTGCCATCGTCACCGAAAGCGCCTTGAAGAACGCGCCCGTCACGCCCGACAGAAACGCGAGCGGCACGAAAATGATCAGCGTCGCCGCCGACGACCCGGCAAGCGGCCGCGTGAATTCGAGCGCCGCCGCCATCACGCGGCCATGGAACTTGTGCGCGCCGCCTTCGCGCATGCGTCGCACGATGTGCTCGATCATCACGATGGCGTCGTCGATCACGAGGCCGACCGCGGCCGCCATCCCGCCAAGCGTCATGATGTTGAAGCCCATGCCGAACACGTCGAGCAGCAGAATCGTCGCGGCCATCACGACCGGCACCAGCGCGACCGCAATCGCGGTGATCTTCCAGTTGCGCAGGAAGGCAAACAGCGTGAACGCGGCCAGCACCACGCCGATCATGATCGCGTCGCGCACGCTGGTCGCCGAGGCGATCACCAGTTCGCTCTGGTCGTACCAGTTCGAGAGATGCACGCCCGCCGGCATCTGATGCTGGAAGTCAGCGAGCCTCGCACGGATCGCCTTGGCCATCGCCACGCTGTTCGCGCCTGGCTGCTGGAAGACGTTGAGCAACACGGCGTCGTGGCCATCGGCCGTGACGCGCATCCATTGCGGCACGACACCCTGACGGACTGTCGCGATGTCGCCGAGGCGGATTTGCGTTGCACCGTTGGTCGACACCACCACGTTGCGCAGTTCTTCGAGTTGCGTGATCGTGGTGTTGGCAATCACGAGGTACAACTTGTAGTGATCCTCGATGCGGCCGGTGGCCATCAGCACGTTGCTCGCGCCGATCGCTTTCGACACGTCCGAGAGCGAGACCTTGTAGGCGGCGAGGCGCGCCGGATCGATCGCGACTTCGAATTCGTCCTGCGCGCCACCGGTCACTTCGACGCGAGCAACGCCTTCCACGGACGACAGCAACGGCCGCATCTGGAACTGCGCAAGATCGTGCAGCGCCGACAATGACTGCTGGTCCGACGTCAGGCTATACGCGAGCACTGGGAACACGGTCGGGTCCATGCGGCGCACCTGCATCGAGGTGCCTTGCGGCAGCGTCGCGAGGATCTCGCTGATCGCCGACTGCGCCTGCAACGTGGCTTGCGCCATGTCGGTGCCCCAGTCGAAATTGATCGAGATTTCCGCCGAGCCGCGGCTCGTGGTCGATTCAACATCGCGTACGTTCGGCACGCGACGCAGCGCCTCTTCGACCGGCATCGTGACAAGCGTGGCCATCTGTTCGGCGGGGCGGTCGCCCGCGTCGAGCGCGACGACGGCGCGTGGAAACGCGACGTTCGGGAACAGCGAGATCGGCAGACGAAACGCGGTCAGCGCGCCTGCGATCGCCAGCAGCGCGATCACGAACAGCAGCGAACGCCGGTGCTTCTGCATCCATTGACCGAAATTCATCGCGGCGCGCCTCCAGCAGCCCGCACCGCCATGCCGTCCTTCAACTCATAGTTGCCGCTGACGACGAGGCCTTCTGCGCCGTCGATCGGGCCGTCCACGCCGTAGCGGTCGCCGTTCTCGACCTGCGTGACCACGGCCACGCGGCGCGCCTTGTTTTGCGGCGTGATCTGGAAGACGTACGCGCCTTTGTCGTCTTTCAGCACGGCGGCACGCGGCACCACCCAATGCGTGCCGCTGCGGGTCGCGATGTCGGCGCTGACACGCGTGCCCGGAATGAATGCGCTCTGTCCGAGCGGAACGTTCGCACCGACGTTAACGAGCTGGCTTTGCTGATCGACCGACGCCCCGACCAGCACCACGTGGCCGTCTGCCGCGGTCTTCGCGAGCGTGGTGGACAGGCCGTGCAACGTGACCGTGTCGCCGGCATGGATAGCAGGGATGTCCGACGGCTCGACGCCGAGCATGACGTTCGCGCGCGCATCCTTGCCGTTACCGCCGGCCAGTTGCAGGATCGCGGCGCCGGGCTGCACCTGATCGCCCTGTGCCGCCGATACCTGCAAAACCACGCCGTCGATCGGCGCCGCGATGATCTTGTTGCCGCCCGCGACACCGGTCTGGTTTTGCGCCGCGAGCGCCTGCTGCGCGTCCTCGGCAGCCTTGCGGGCCGTGGCGAGTTGCGATTGCGTGGCGAGCCCTTTGTCGTACAGCGATTGCGTGCGCGCCAGTTCGCCTTGCGCCAGCGTTACCGCGCTTTTCGCCTGGGTGGCGGCGAGCACTGCGGCTGGATCGGCCTGCACGACGAAAAGCGGCGTGCCGCGCGTCACGCTCTGTCCGGCTTGCACGCGCATTTGCGCGATACGCGCGACGTACGGCAGATTAACCGTGGTCAGGTTCGACGCGGACGCCGCGACGATGCCATACGCGCGGACCGGTTGCGCGATGACGGCGCGCTGCACCCGCACGGTTTGCACAGATACGACGGATTGGTCGGCCGCATCGTCGCCGGCGGACGCACTGGCCGCACCGGCCGCATGCGCGCCGATGCTCATCAGTGCAGCGCAGGCGAGAGAAGTCGCATAAGTGGCAATGCGCGGTCGCCGCGCCGCAAGTGGACTATTTCGCATGAGTGTCGGTGAAGGTCTGAGCGGAGGAAAAGGCGTCGGGGATCGCGCTGCCCAGCAATGCCTGCAAGCCGACGCGTTGTTCGGCGAGCGATTCGCGCAGCGTGGCGACGTCGACACGTTTGGTGAGCGAGGCACTTTCTGCATCGGTGTAGGCACCGAGCACGAGTTCGTGCTGCGCGTAGGCCGTGGCTGCATGCTGCGCGGCAAGGTCGACATCGGGCAGCGCGGCCTCGGTCTGCTGCAACTGCCGCGTGAGAATCACGCTGTCCGCGCGCATATGAGCGACATCGGCATAAGCCTGATTCAGGCGTGACTGATATTCGTCGCGCAGGCGCTGACGCGTCGCTTTTTCGATCGCGACGTTGCCTTGATTGCGGTTGAAGATCGGCAAACTCAGATTGATCTGGAAGCCGCTGGTGTAGATGTTCGAGGTGTCGCGCGCGCGCACGAAACCCACTGAAAGACTCGGAAACTGGCTGAGAATCGCCGCGCGGTATTTCTGCTCCTGCGCTTCATAGCCCGCCTGCAGCGCGATCAGATCCGGACGGCGCTGCGCGAGTTTGGCGAGCGCCGCGTCGAGCGTCGCATCGGGCAATTCGGTCGCGTCTTCGTTGCCGGTGAGCTGCAACTGCACCTCCGGCGAGAGGCCGAGCAGCGCGTTCAGATCGTGATGCGTCTGTTCCGCGGCCCGTTCGGCGTCCGTGTATTGCTTGCGTGCGTCGCTGTAGGCGGTGAGCGCGGCGGTCAGCGTGTCGTCGGTCAGATTGCCGTCGCGGCGCGCTTCGGCCATGCGCTCGTAACGCGTGCGCGCGAGGTCGCGCTGCTGTTGCAGCAGCGGCAGCGTGTCCTGCTGGAAGCGCGTCTTGATGAACAACTGCCGCGCCTGGGCGACGATCTGCCATTCCTGCCACAGCAGCCCGAGATCGGTTTTGGCTACCGTCGCGTCGGCGGATTGTTTGTTCGCGCTGCGCAGCACGATCGCCATCACGTCGATGCTCAGACCGTAATTGAATGCGCGCGTCGCGCCGGCCGCGCCCGGATAATCGCTCGATACGCTCAGTTGCGGGTCGGGCAACAGTCCGGCTGAATAAGCCTGAGCCCGGGCAATGCCGAGATCGTCGCGGGCCAGTTTCAGGTCGGGATTGTTCGCCACTGCAAGCATCGCGACTTCGTCGATGTCGAGCCCGTCGGACGGATCGAAGCGATGCGCGGCCAGTTCGGGCAGCGGCATGGTGGACGGATCGATCTGGATGCGTTCGAGCGAGCGGGCCGAGGTCGACGTATCCTGCGGTGCGAGTGGCTCGCGGTGATACCACGAGCACCCGCCGAGCAGCATCGCGCAGATCGGCACGAGCACGCGCAACCGTGCGGCTGCGGCGGCGTTGAAAACGGGCAAAATCCGGCTCCTGAACAATAGATGGGGCAGCCGCGAGCGGATGTCGCAGAACAGGTGCCGATTCTGCTGATATGGAGCTTAAGGAACGCTTAACGGACATTAAGCGTCCCCCAAGCCTCCCTTCAGCGTCACCTAAGCGTCCGATAAGGAACGCATAAGGAAGCGTTAAGCTAACGGGCCGGACAATGCGGGCAAACTGGAGAGAGGAGAGGCCATGCGTCTGCTACTGGTCGAAGACGACGACATGATTGCGGAGACGGTGTTGGGCGCGATGCGCCGCTCGGGCTACGCGATCGACTGGGCCGAAGACGGCCGTGCGGCGGAGCTGTCGCTGGGCAACGGCGTGTACGACCTCGTGCTGCTCGATCTCGGCCTGCCGAAGAAGGACGGCATCGACGTGCTCAATACCTACCGCAAGAGCGGAGGCGCCGCGCCGGTGATCATCCTGACCGCACGCGACGCGGTCGACGAGCGGATTCGCGGCCTCGATGCAGGCGCCGACGATTATCTGATCAAACCATTCGACCTCGACGAACTGGCCGCGCGGGTGCGCGCGCTCTTGCGGCGGCGCACCGGGCAGAAGCAGCCCGTCTATGCGCACGGCGAGCTCACGCTCGATCCCGCGGCGCACGAAGTCACCAAAGGCGGCGAACTGCTGCCGCTCGTGCCGCGCGAGTTCGCCCTGCTGCAGGCGTTGATCGAAGAGCCCACGCGCGTGTTCACCAAGCCTGAGCTGGAAGAGAAGCTATACGGCTGGGGCGAGGAGGTGGGCAGCAACACCATCGAAGTGCATGTACACAGCTTGCGGCGCAAGATCGGCGCGGAGCAGGTCGTGACCGTGCGCGGCGTGGGCTACCGTCTGAAGAGGTGCTGATGACGTCGATTCGCCGCTGGCTGCTGGGCTGGCTGATTTTCGGGCTGGCCGCGGCCTCGGGCGTGGCCGGCTTCGGCATCTTTCACACCGCGCGCGAAGAAGCGGGCGAACTGTTCGACTACGAACTGCATACCGTGGCGCTGTCGTTGCCGTCGAATCTGGCCGGTGCGGGCGACGGCGAGCATAGCAATCCCGACCTGGGCGATCTGGCCGACGACCGGGTCGTGATCGAAATCTGGGACCGGTCCGGCAAGCTCATCTATCACTCGATGCAGGCGCCGGTGTTCTCGCGTTTGCCTGCGGGTTTCAGCACGGTCGAGCGCGGCGAGAGTCACTGGCGCGCGTTCGGGTTGGAACAGCGTGACCGTTATATCCAGGTTGCGCAACCGATCTCCGTGCGCGAGGACCTTGCGCTGACTCTGGCGCTGCATACGCTCTGGCCGCTCGGCCTGCTGGTGCCGGTGACGATCGTGCTGGTGCTGCTGGTGGTGGCAAGGGGGCTGGCGCCGATCGGCGGGCTGACGCGCGCGCTGACGACCCGTTCGCTCGATTCGCTGGAACCGTTGCATCTGGACGGCAGCGTGCCGGTCGAAATCAAGCCGCTGGTACAAGCGCTCAACGATCTGCTGCAACGTCTGAACGTTGCTTCGCAGGCGCAGCGCACGTTTATCGCCGATGCCGCGCATGAGTTGCGCTCGCCGCTTGCGGCGCTGAAGCTGCAATTGCAGGCGGCTTCCCGTGACGGCTCGCTAAAGGGCGAGGGGCAAACGCTGGAGCGCGTCGAGGGGCGGGTCAACCGGATCATTCACCTGGTGCAGCAATTGTTGACGTTGGCGCGTGAGGACGCGCATCCGGTGACGTCGATGGTGCCGGTGAGTTTGCGCCGGATCGGCGAGCAGGTCGTCGGCGATTTTTCGCTGCTCGCGGAGACGAAGGAGATCGATCTCGGGCTTGTGTGTGAAGACGCTCGAGCGAACTACGATGTCTATACGGCGCTGGCTGAGCCGCATGGGATGAGTGTTCTGTTGGGCAACCTGATCAACAATGCGATCCGGCATACGCCGCGGGGTGGGCGTGTCGACGTGATTCTGAAACGGTCGGGCGAGCGGGTGGGATTTGATGTCGTGGACAGCGGGTCCGGGATACCGGAGGCTGAGATCGAACGGGTTTTCGACCGGTTTTATCGAGGGCAAGAGGCGAAGGGCGAGGGCAGCGGACTTGGATTGGCGATTGTGGCGCGGATCGCCGCACGGCATCAACTGCGGCTTTCCCTGCGCAACAACACCGGCCGGCCCGGCTTGTGCGTGTCGGTTTTTGGCCTGACGGCGGTTGAGGTTGCGGCGCCTGTGGCGGTTAGAAGCTGACCGTTCGCCACGGCTGGCCCACGGCGCCGCGCGGCCTCTCACGAGCATGTTTCAACACGCTGCTACAATCTTGTCTTTCTCGATTGATTGTGCGCTATGGGTTTCGAACAACTCGCTGAATTGAAGAAGCAACTGGCTGCGGCACGCGCCGAAGCTGCGCCTGCGGCCAAGCCGGTCGCCAAGCCCGGTGCGAAGCCTGCGCGCAAGCCGTCGCCGCCGCGTCGTGCCGCGCCTGGTCGCAAGCCAGCGACCGACGCCAAGCCGGCGGCTGACGCCAGGCCCGCGGCCGACGCGAAGCCGGTGGACCCGGTGGTGAAATCGATCGGGAGACTGCAAAAGCGCTTCCCGAATGTTTTCCCGAAGAATCCGGCGCCAAAGCTGCCGCTGAAGGTCGGCATCTTCGAGGATCTCGTGGTTCACGCGAAGGAGCTGTCGCTGAGCGAAGCCGAGTTGCGCGACGCGATCAAGACCTGGTGCCGTGGCAGCCGCTACTGGAAATGCCTGGTTGAAGGTGCCGCGCGCGTCGATCTGACGGGTGGCGAAGCAGGCAAGGTGACGGCCCAGGAAGCGGCCGGCGCGCAGCGTCTGCAGGCGCATCGTGCGGGTCGGGGCGCGGCGAAAGCTGCGGCTTCGTCGGCTGACGCGTCCGCCAATGCCTCTGCTGCATCGGTCGTTTCGGTTGATGATGCAGCGCAAGCAGCGGCCACCCCGCAAGCCGAGGCGGAGAGCCAGCCGCAGGCTGCCTCGCCGGACACCCCCGCCGCTGAATCGACAACGCCGCCGGCAGCACCGTCGGCCACTGCCGAAGCGTAAATAAGGCCGGCCGCCCCGTTAAGGGGCGCTGCCTTGTGCCGCCAGCCGGACCCGCACGAAGCCGACGTGCTCGCGCAGCACATAGAACGCGTCGGCGTATGCCAACGGCATACGCAAGCGGTTAAGCGACACCTCGATTTGATCGAGCTCCGCGAAAAGCTGCTTGCGCTCCTCCTCGGTCGAGTCGGCGAGCGCGCCGCGCTCGATCGCAATCAGCGCACCGTAATAGCGATAGATGCGCGAGCGCACGCGCCAGCGGTACAGCGCCGGGATCAGCCGCATCGCCGGAAACAGCAGCACTGCCATCGGCAGCAGCAGAACGAGCGTGCGGTCGCCAATGCTCGCGAGCCAGAACGGCAGCGCGCGGTACAGAAAACTCTTGCCGGTCTTGTAGTAGCGCTGGGCGTCTTCGCTGATCTGATATTCATGGGCAACCGGGCTCGGGAACTCCCCCGCGTGCTGCAACAGCCCTGGCATGCCATGCACCTCCTGCGCGGCCTCAATCAATAAGTCGGAAATGGCCGGATGCAAATTGCTCCGGGCCACGAGTTCGGCCGTTGGACTGATCAGATGAATGGTGTCGGGCGGAATTCTGCGCTTGAGATCCAGCACGCCGGGCGGTAAGTCGAGCTCCTCGAGATAGGGAAAGAGGCGCGTATAGGCGGTGGCTTCGTCGAAATTCATCGCGGAGATGCCGGGCACTTTCAGGAGCCGCAGCATCAAGCCGCGCGTGGCCGAGTCGCCGTTCAGGATCGCCGCGTCGACATCGCCCGCCACGAGTTGCGTGGCGGCCTGCATGCCGTCGCTCGGCACCAGCACGGTGTCACCGCCCGGTCTGATGCCATTTGCTTCCAGCAGTTTGAGCGAGAGGAGGCGCGTGCCGCTGCCTTCGCGGCCGATTGCAATCCGTTTGCCTTCCAGTTCTGAAAGCTCGCTGATACCCGTGCCGCGATAGAACACCACCACCGGAATATAGAAAACGCTGCCGAGCGACATCAGCGATGACGTGTCGAGCCCGTCGGCCACGCCCCCTTGCACGAGCGCGAGATCGACATGCTGTTTCGGGTCGAGCAGACGATGCAGGTTCTGCACCGAGCCGTCGGATTCCAGCACCTTCAGCGTGATGCCGTTGCGGGCGAGGATCTTCTTGTACTGATCCGCGGTGACGAGGAACGAACTGTCGTGCGGGCCCGCGCTCATCGTGATGGTTTTCGGCGGCGCCGGATCGACCAGCCAGACGATCAGCGTGACCATCAGCACGAAAAGCGCTGCCACGATGACGTAAGGCAGGGTGTGATCGCGCCACTCCACATGCGAATGATCGCCGGGTAAGTGCGGGAGACGCGGGCGATGCGCTTTCATGGGCACTCCATGCCGATAGCCGGAATGAGGCATTGTCCACTGTCTGCAGCATATAGGCGAAATGTTCGGCATAACCGGCGCCTTGCCGGCCAGGACACGCGATAGGCCATGGCATAATCCACGACAGCTTCTAATCGTGTCGCCGGGCGCATCTTGAGTCGTTTCCATCGGAAGATCGGCAGTTGGCTGGGATTGTTTGCGATCCTGATGGCCACGCTCGCGCCAACGATCTCGCATTCGCTCGCCGCACGCAACGGCGGTGAAGCCGGAATGGAAGGCGAGCATTGCTCGATGCCGTCAATGGCTTCCATGCCGGGAATGGAAGCCATGTCCTCGATGCCCTCCATGCAGGATCAGGCATCGGACGACCCCGGCAGCAAACACGCTCAACACGCTGCCATGTCCGACGGCGACGCCTGCGGCTATTGCAGTCTGCTCGCCCACATGCCGGCGGTGCCCAGCGTCGAGGCGCTGTTCTTCGTCACCGTCCGTGCTGTCCAGCACACCGTCGCGACCCGCTTCGAGCGGCTTCGCCGCGTCGAACCGCTCACCTTCGCGCAGCCTCGCGCTCCTCCGTTCCCATCCTGATTCGAGTCATACCGTTGCGATGCCATGACCGCATCGCGATGCCGCCGCACGTCCGTCTGTCGAGGCGTGTGCCGGCATTGTCACAACCTATGAACAGGATGAACCATGCAAACCCAGACAACGCGCAGCGCGATACCGCTGCGCGCGGCGTCGCTCGTTGCGGCTACCGCCGGCGTATTTCTCTTCGCTCCTTCACTCGCCAGTGCTCACGCGATTGCGGGTAATCGCATCTTTCCGGCGACGATGGCCGTCGACGATCCCGGTGTCGGCGACGAAGCCAACCTCGAATACGGCCACCAGCGCGTACCGGGCGACGCCGGCGATCAAAGCATCAATACCTTCGACTTTGAGTACGACAAGCTGATCACGCCGCGGCTGGCGGTCTCGGTAGACGGCACGTACGCGATGCAAAACAATCCGAAGGCGCGCGGCTTCGACAACTTCGGCGTCGGTTTGAAGTACCTGCTGTACGTCAACGATGAACACGAATTCATGACCTCGGTCGGTGTGAACGCCGAACTTGGCGGCACGGGAAGCCGCGCGATCGCGAGCAACTTTTCGACGATCTCGCCGACGATTTTCGCCGGCAAGGGTATGGGCGATCTTCCGGCATCGCTCGCTTATCTGCGGCCGATCGCGATCACGGGTGAAGCCGGCCCGGCACTGACCACCGGTGCGGGGCAGCCGAACGCGTTCAACTACGGCTTCACGGTGCAATACAGCCTGCCGTATCTGCAGCAGCACGTGCATGACATCGGCTTGCCGCAACCATTGGCGAACGTGATTCCGCTGGTGGAAATTCCGCTCTCGAGAAGCCAGGGCCAGACAACCGGCACGGTCAATCCGGGCTTCATCTGGATCAACCGTTATGGCCAGTTCGGCGTTGAAGCGCAAATCCCGATCAACCACGCAAGCGGCTCGCACGTGGGCATTCTGGTTCAGGCGCATATCTTCTTCGACGATGTCGCGCCGACCACGATCGGCAAACCTCTTTTCCAGTAACGCATCAACACCATAACGCAGGAGCACGCGATGAAAAACGATCGATATGACTGGCTGCGCGCCGCGGTGAAGGTGCCGTTGCTGATTGCCGGGTTCGCGTTCGCGAGCGCCGCTTTCGCCCATGTATTTCCGCAGAAGCAGGAGCCGGGCGCGGGCGCGACGGTGGCGTCGCCCGCTCGGGTGCGCGTGATATTCGACGGGCCGCTCGAGCCGTCATTCAGTTCGTTGACGGTGACCGACGCGAGCGGCAAGCAGGTCAACACGGAAAAATCCGCGGTCGACACGCATCAGGCGGCGGTGATGGCGGTGCCGCTGCCGCCGCTAGCGGCGGGCCACTACACAGTGCACTGGGTGGCGGTGGCCTCCGACGGGCATCGCACGCATGGCGACTATGCATTCAACGTGAAGTAGCGCTGAAACCGTGCCGCGCCGCGTCATCGCAAGAATGATGGCGCGGCGTGTCCAATCTCGCCGGGGATCGGATGCGCGGGAAAAGTACTATCATCGAATGCAGGCTTCAAGCGCCTGGCTGTGCGACGCAGCCGGCCCAGGCCTCCCGGGAGAGAACCCATGGCGGAGTTTGTTAAGGCGCTCCTCGGCGAGGAAAACGGCCATCAGCGCCGGCAGATCGGATGGCTCTACGCGTTACTACTTACTTTCAATATCGCGGCGTGGGTGGCGGCCTTTGTGGCGTTCCGCGGTTATCCGCTGCTGATGGGCTCCTGCCTGCTGGCTTACTCGTTTGGTCTGAGGCATGCGGTGGACGCGGATCATATCGCGGCCATCGACAACGTGACGCGCAAGCTGATGCAGTCCGGCCAGCGTCCGGTGACGGTCGGGCTGATGTTCTCGCTTGGACACGCCACCATTGTCGTTCTCGCGACCATCGGCATTGCGGCGACCGCCATGGCGTTGCAAAGCCGGATGAGTGGTTTCAAGGAAACCGGCGCCATGATCGGCACACTGGTGTCGACGTTCTTCCTGTTCGCCATCGCGCTTCTGAATCTGATCGTGCTGCGCTCGGTGCTGCGCGCTTTTCGGCGCGTCCGCCGAGGCGAGCCTTACGTCGATGAATATCTCGACATGCTGCTCGCCGATCGCGGCTTTCTCGCGCGTATTTTCCGGCCGTTGTTCCGCCTGATCAGCCAGAGCTGGCACATGTACCCACTCGGCTTTCTGTTCGGGCTGGGTTTCGATACCGCAACGGAAGTCGGGCTGCTCGGCATATCCGCCGCCGGCGCCGCGCAAGGCATGTCGATCTGGTCGATCCTGGTGTTTCCGGTGCTGTTCATGGCCGGCATGACGCTGATCGACACGACCGACAGCATCCTGATGCTGGGCGCCTATGGATGGGCCTTCGTGAAGCCGGTCCGCAAGCTCTACTACAACGTCACCATCACGACAATCTCGGTGCTCGTCGCGCTTCTTGTCGGCGGCATAGAGGGCCTCGGATTACTCGCGGACAGGCTGCATCTGAATGGCGGATTCTGGCAGGCGGTGGGCAGTCTGAATGAGAACTTCGGCATGATCGGCTACGCGATCATCGGCGTATTTCTGGCGAGCTGGTTATTGTCGGTCGCGGTTTACAAATGGATGCGATTCGAAGAACTCGAGATCCGCTCATGAGCGTTGCGGCATATCAACGATTGCGATTGATGGCGCTTACGCGGCAATGACCTGAACCCGTAAGGGCTATCGTCAGAGAATTTCAACAAGCGCGCCGCTCGAATCCTTATCGACCCAATACGCTGCGCGATGTTTAGTGAGTTAGTTACGGAAATTGGGTTATTTCGTATCGCTGAACTATACTCAAAAAAGTTTTTCGGGCTCATCACGGTGGGCACCTATCCCCAACAATACATGCAGCAAATCCGATCCTTTTAACCGCATCGGGCGGAACCGTTATCGATCGATTGCTGGACACGTGACTGCCGTGCGGCACTCGCCACGTATCTTTGCCTGACCTGAAAAGAACGTGGTTCGCAGTGGAGACACTCATCATGGCAGAAGCAGACAACGTCCCCTATGGGCGCAAGACTCAGCACGCGCCGGCTCTCAAGGAAGTGCACATCATCTGGATTACCGCCGGCCTCGGCTGCGACGGCGATTCGGTATCAATTACCGCGGCGACTCAGCCGAGCATCGAGGACGTGATTCTCGGTGCGATTCCCGGCCTACCGAAGGTGCATTTGCATAATCCCGTACTGGCGTATGAAAACGGCGACGAGTTTCTCAAGCCGTTTCACCAGGCCGCGCGTGGCGAGCTTGAGAACTTCGTGCTGGTAATGGAAGGGTCGATTCCAAACGAACGTATCAATCGCGAAGGATATTGGGCCGCATTGGGCACCGACCCCGATACGCAGGAACCGATCACGATTCCGCAATGGCTCGACCGGCTTGCGCCGCGCGCGCTGGCGGTGGTCGGCGCGGGCACCTGCGCGACCTACGGCGGCATTCACGCGATGGAAGGCAATCCGACCGGCTGCATGGGTCTCGCCGACTATCTGGGCTGGGACTGGAAATCGAAAGCGGGCCTGCCGATCGTCAACGTGCCGGGCTGTCCGGTGCAGCCGGACAACTTCATGGAGACGCTGCTCTACCTGCTCTATCAACTGGCGGGTCTCGCGCCGATGATTCCGCTCGACGAGGCACTGCGGCCGAAGTGGTTGTTTACGCGCACCGTTCACGACGGTTGCGATCGCGCGGGCTCCTACGAACAGGCGATCTTCGCCACCGAATACGGCAGCCCGAATTGCATCGTCAAGCTGGGCTGCTGGGGGCCGGTCGTGCAGTGCAACGTGCCCAAACGTGGCTGGATGGCCGGCATTGGCGGCTGTCCGAATGTGGGAGGCATCTGCATTGGTTGCACGATGCCAGGCTTTCCCGACAAGTTCATGCCGTTCATGGATGAGCCGCCGGGAGCGGTGCTGTCGTCGAATCTCATCAAGAGTTATGGGCCGCTGATTCGCAGTCTGCGCAAGCTGACCAACAACACGCTCAACGACGAGCCGAAATGGCGTCACAACGGTTCGAAACTCACTACCGGCTACCGTCGCTGATCTGGCGGCGTAGTTGGCGGAATTCGACTTGTCAGCAGGGAGAAGGTCATGGCCGTTAGTACCGCACCTGAAGCGACCACCAGTACCCAGGCAGCGCCGGGCAAGCTGGTCGACATGAACTGGGATCCGATTACGCGGATCGTCGGCAGTCTGGGGATTTACACCAAGATCGATTTTGCGAACCGCCGTGTGGCGGAGTGCTACAGCACGTCGTCGATCTTTCGTGGCTACAGCATTTTCATGAAGGGCAAAGACCCGCGCGACGCGCATTTCATCACGAGCCGCATCTGCGGAATCTGCGGCGATAATCACGCGACCTGTTCCGTGTACGCGCAGAACATGGCATACGGTGTGAAGCCGCCGGCGATCGCCGAATGGATCGTCAATCTGGGTGAAGCGGCCGAATACATGTTCGACCACAACATCTTCCAGGACAACCTCGTGGGCGTGGATTTTTGCGAGAGGATGGTCAAGGAAACCAATCCCGGCGTGTGGGACAAGGCGCAGAAAACACCCGCGCCGCACGCGGACAAGCACGGCTATAAAACCATCGCGGACATCATGACTGCGCTCAATCCGTTCACCGGCGAGTTCTATCGCGAGACCTTGATGGTCAGCCGCTATACGCGCGAGATGTTCTGCCTGATGGAAGGACGCCACGTGCATCCGTCGACGCTTTATCCGGGTGGCGTGGGTACAGTACCGACCATTCAGTTGTTCACGGATTACATCACGCGCTTGATGAAGTACGTCGAGTTCATGAAGAAAGTCGTGCCGTTGCATGACGATCTGTTCGACTTCTTCTATGAAGCGCTACCGGGTTACGAAGAGGTCGGCCGCCGTCGCGTTCTGCTCGGGTGCTGGGGGTCTTTTCAGGACCCGAACGTATGCGATTACAACTACAACACGATGACGCAATGGGGCCGCGGCATGTTCGTCACGCCCGGCGTGGTGGTGGACGGCGAACTGTTGACGACCGATCTCGTCGACATCAATCTGAATATCCGTATCCTGCTGGGGAGTTCCTATTACGACGACTGGGATCACGAAGAGACCTTTGTCAAGAACGATCCGCTCGGCAATCCGGTGGACCGTAAGCATCCTTGGAATCAGACCACGTTGCCGCATCCGCAGAAGCGCAAATTCGACGGCAACTACACGTGGGTGATGTCGCCGCGCTGGCTCGACAAGCGCACCGGCGATCACCTTGCGCTCGATACCGGCGGTGGACCGATCGCGCGCTTGTGGGCCACCGCGTTGGCGGGGCTGGTCGATATCGGGTATATCAAGGCGACTGGTCACAGCGTGAAGATCTACTTGCCGAAGACCGCGCTCAAGCCCGAAGTCGAATTCGAATGGAAGATTCCGAAGTGGAGCAACGCGATCGAACGCGATCGTGCCCGCACCTATTTTCAGGCGTATTCAGCGGCTGCGGCCTTGTACTTTGCCGAGCAGGCGCTGGCCGAGTTGCACGCGGGACGCACTCGCACGTTCAGCGACTTCACGGTGCCGGAAGAGAGCATCGGTTGCGGTTTCCACGAAGCGGTGCGCGGCGTGCTCTCGCACCACCTCGTGATCCGCGACGGCAAGATCGCCAACTATCACCCGTATCCGCCCACGCCGTGGAATGCCAATCCACGAGATATCTACGGTACGCCCGGACCGTATGAAGACGCGGTGCAGAATACGCCGATCTTCGAAGAGAACGGACCGGACAAGTTCAAGGGCATCGACATCATGCGCGCGGTGCGCAGCTTCGACCCGTGCCTGCCGTGCGGCGTTCATATGTACGTCGGCAATGGCAAGACGATCGATACGTCGCACTCGCCGACCTTTGGTGTGATGCAGGGAGCGCACACGTGAGCAACGAGAGCGCGGTCGTCGCCCAGCAACGCCGCATCGACGAATTGATTGCGGCGCTGGAAGCGCTTGAGGATCCGCGCGCGCGTGAGCCTGCCAAAGAACTGCTGCAGGTCGTTCTCGATCTGCATACGAACGGGCTCGCACGGCTGATGGAGATCGTGTCGGAGGCGGGCGTGATGGACGTCGCCATGATCGAAGCGTTCGAGCGCGACGCCGGCGTGTCGGCGTTGCTGCTGTTGCACGGCCTGCATCCGCAGGACCTACCGACGCGCGTGTCGCGTGCGGTCGAAAAGATGCGGCCGTTGCTTGGCGTACAGGGCATCCAGATCGAGTTGCTCGACGCGGCGGAAGAGGCCGTGCGTGTGCGCGTGGCCGGCCGGCTGCAGGGCAAGCACAACTCAGTAGGCGAATTGCAGCAGGAAATCGAACGCTCGATTTTCGAAGCGGCGCCGGAAGCGATGCGCGTCGAGATCGCAGGTCTGCCGGACGTCAATGTGCATGAACTGCGCTTTGTGCCGCATCACGCCGAGTCGGTGAATGACGTAACAAAGGATGTGGCAAATGAGGTAGCAAGCCGGACCGAGGCCGGCGCTCAATGACGCCCGCCGCACCGACACGCGGCTGGGTCGCGCGGCTGCGCCAATTCGTGCGAAAAGCCGACGACATCCAGTGCGAGTTGTGCGGCCTGCCGCTTCTATCCGATCATCCGCATCTGTTCGAAACCGCCAAACGGCAGCTCTTTTGCTGTTGCCGCGCGTGCGCGCTGCTGTTCGGCAGTCAGCAGAATGCGCGCTATCGTCCGGTGCCGCGCGACGCGCACTATCTCGGCGGCTTTCGCATGAGCGATGCGCAATGGGACGCGCTGGCGATTCCCATCGATATCGCTTTCTTCTTTCATGACAGCGCGGCGCAACGCGTCGTGGCGCTGTATCCCGGACCGGCCGGCGGCACGCAATCGCTACTGGAATTGCAGGCGTGGGATGAGCTGGTCGCGGAAAATCCGTTGCTCGCGCAACTGCAACCCGACGTCGAAGCGCTGCTGGTCAACCGCAGCGAAGGCGCGCGCGATTATTACCGTGTGCCGATCGACCAGTGTTACGCGCTAACCGGCGTGATCCGCGCGCGTTGGCGCGGACTGTCCGGCGGCAGGGAGGCGTGGGATTCGATTCATCGATTCTTCGCCGCGCTGAAGACCCATGGCCGGGTACCGGAGGGCTTGCTCCATGCCTGATCTCGGGTTCACTGTCGAGTCGGCGGAAGTCGTGCCGTTCGCCGCAGCACCGCTGCTAACGTTCAGGCTGCGTATCGCCAATACGCCGGCGCAGGAAGAGATCGCCAGCATCACGTTGCAATGCCAGATCCAGATCGAAGCGACGCAGCGCCGCTACGCGCCCGCCGAGCAGTACGGACTCGAAGACCTGTTCGGTTCGCCGCCGCGTTGGGGCGAGACGCTGCGTACGCTGCTATGGGCGCATACGTCGATAGTCGCGCCACCGTTTGCCGGCGAATGCACGCTCGATTTGCCGGTGCCATGCAGCTACGACTTCAATGTGGCCGCAACCAAATACTTTCACGGCCTTGAAGAAGGCGAGATTCCGCTGATGCTGCAATTCAGCGGCACGGTGTTCTATCGCGAAGACGACGGCGCATTGCAGGCCGCGCCGATTCCCTGGCACAAGGAAGCGGCGTACCGGCTACCCGTTGCGCTATGGCGCGACATGATGATCCGCTACTACCCGAACGGCGCCTGGCTGTGTTTGCACCGGGATGTGTTCGATCGCCTCTCGCGTTACAAAAGCAGGCGGGGTCTCACGAGCTGGGAGCAGGCGGTGTCGAGCCTGCTTGACGGCGTCGAGGAGGACATATCGTGAATGCGGTCGAGAGCGTGGTTCAGGCGGTGCTGTACGAAGGCTACATGTTGTATCCGTACCGGCCGACTTCGGTGAAGAACCGGCAGCGCTGGACCTTCGGCGGCGTGTATCCGCGCGACTATGCCGAGGCGTCGGGTAGCGATCCGTGGGTGACGCAGACCGAGTGTCTGCTGCGCGGCGACAAGCGCACCCGTGTGGCCGTGCGGCCGGGTTTTCTGCAGGTGATCGAGCGGATGGTGCTCGATGTGGACGAGGGTTCGGCCGCGCGGCCGGAGTCGGGTGAGCCGGCCTGGCGTACCGTGCCCGCGCTCGATATCGACGAGCGGCGCTACACCGCATGGCAGGAAGCGGCCGAGCGGCACATCGCCGTACCGGTTCTGGTGATGGGCGAACTGCTTGACGCGCCGCTACAGATCGCGTTTTCGTTCGACGCCGCTACCGAGCTCGAACCGCTCGCTGACAGGCAAGGCACGCTGCGTGGCGCACTGCGCCGTATCCGCGCTTCGCTGCAAGGCCACGTCGAATTGAGCGCCGCGAGCGTGGCCGCCGGGGTTTATCGTTTGACGGTGCGCATCGTCAATGAGACACCGCTCGACAATGCCAACGGCTTGAAGCGCGATGCGGCTTCGCTGTACGCGCTGGTGTCCTGTCATACGGTGCTGACCATCGAGGGCGGCACGTGGATTTCTTCTATCGATCCGCCCACTGAACTGGCCGCGGCCGCCGCCGCGAGCCGCAATATCGGCGTGTGGCCAGTTCTCGTGGGTGACGAACAACAGCCCGACACGATGCTCGCCTCGCCGATCATTCTCTACGACTTCCCGCAGATTGCGCCTGAAAGTGCGGGCGATCTATTCGACTCCACGGAGATCGACGAAATCCTCACACTGCGTATTCTCACCATGACCGACGACGAAAAGCGCGAAATGATCGCCACGGACGAGCGCGCGCGTGCCTTGCTTGCACGTACCGAAAGTCTCGGTGCCGAGCAGATGGAGAAGCTGCATGGCACGTTGCGGCAGGTGCGCGCACTCGACGGGGCAAGTGTCGGCGGATTTTCACCGCTGGAAACGCCCGCCATGCCGGTGTCGCCATGGGCGGAACTCGACGCGCGGCCGCATCTGGCCTGCGTGCGGGTGGCGGGCGTCGAGATCCGGATCGGCGATCAGGTGCGCTTGCGCCCACGCGGTCGCGCGGACATCTTCGATATCGCGCTGAGCGGCATGGTTGCCACGATCGAATCGATCGAGCGCGATTTCGACGATCACGTGCACGTTGCCGTGACGGTCGACGACGACCCTGGCAAAGACTTCGGCCTGCAGCGCATGCCCGGACATCGCTTCTTCTTCGGCCCGGACGAGATCGAGCCGCTGGTCAATGGGGCCAGCCCGTCCAGGCCATTCGGCCCGTCCAGTCACGCCAGTCGTAAAGGAGGGCACGCATGAGCGCGATTCTGGTGGCGGGCATCGGCAATGTGTTTCTCGGCGACGATGGTTTCGGCGTCGAAGTGGTGCGCCGTCTGCGGGAGAAACTTAGTGCCGGGGAGTTGCCGGCGTTCGCTGACGGCGTGAGCGTGGCGGACTTCGGCATTCGCGGCATCGATCTCTGCTATGCGCTGCTCGACGGCGTGGACAGCGCAATTCTGATCGACACGACGCAGCGCGGCGGTGCGCCGGGCACGCTGTATGTGATCGAGCCGTCCGTTGAAGAGGCCGTCGGCGCTGAACCCGGCGATCCGTATGCGGCGCCGATCCTGATGTCGCCGCACGAAATGGATCCGGCCAAAGTGCTGCAAACGGTGCGGATGCTGGGCGGGGGCTGCGAGGACATTGTCGTGCTCGGTTGCGAGCCGCAAGACTTCGGGTTCGAGGATGGCGAGGAAGGCAGGATGGGCTTGAGCGGCACGGTGGCGGCGGTGGTCGAGCAGGCGGTCGAACTCGCTGTGACGCTTGTGATGGCAAGGATGGAGCGGTTGTCCGCACGGGTCGCTTGAGCGAACGGGCAGCCGGGCGGTTGAGTGGGCGTCCGCGCGCGCTGATGGATGGAGCGACTAAGCGGTGGGCCGTCACGGATACGGTGTGAAATAACTGAAGTGGGAGGCGTCATGAAAGGCTTTCTGAAGTACCTCTTGTTGCCGGCGTTGGTGCTCGGCGTGATCGCGAATATGAAGGACATCAAGCGCTATATCCGTATCCGCAACATGTAGGCGACAACAGTCAGGGAGGTGGCCATGAGCACGCAAACACAACCTGCCGGACAGTCTTCACCTCCACTCCCGGCGGTCCACGGACCGCTCGGCGAGGAAATCCGTGTGCGCGGACTGGTGCAAGGCGTCGGTTTTCGCCCGACCGTATGGCGGCTTGCGCATGCGTGCGGCGTGGTCGGCGACGTGCGCAACGATAGCGACGGCGTGCTGATTCATGCGTGGGGCGATGCGTGGACGCTGCAGCGCTTCATCGAAAGCTTGAGCGCGGAGTGTCCGCCGCTCGCACGCATCGACGCGATCGAGCGGCATCAACTGAGTGAAGCGGCCCAGGGCAGCGATTTCCGCATCGTGGCAAGCGAGACCGGCCATGTGCAGACCGGTGTCACGCCTGACGCAGTGATCTGCGCGGACTGTGCCGCCGAGATCGCCGATTCGGCGAATCGCCGTTACCGTTATCCGTTTACGAACTGCACGCATTGCGGGCCACGTCTTTCGATCGTTCAGGCCATACCCTACGATCGCGCCAACACAACCATGGCCGCGTTCGACCTGTGCGAAGCGTGCCGCGCCGAGTATGAGAATCCCGCCGACCGGCGCTTTCACGCGCAACCGGTCGCGTGTCCTGTATGCGGCCCGCGTGTCTGGCTGGAAAGCCGGCACGGCGCACGGGCTGACGGCGACGATCCCTGTCGTGCGGCAAGCCTGCTGTTGCGGCATGGTTCGATCGTCGCGATCAAAGGGCTGGGCGGCTTTCAGCTTGCCTGCGACGCTTGCGATGAGGCCGCGGTCGCCCGTCTGCGTCAATTGAAACGGCGCGAGCGCAAACCGTTCGCGTTGATGGCGCGCGATCTGCAGGCCGTACGCCGCTATTGCAAACCCGACGAGACGGAACTCGCGTTGCTGCATAGCGCGGCCGGACCCATCGTCATCCTGCGTGCCGACGGCGCGGAGTGCGTTGCACCTGGCGTCGCGCCGGGTGTGGGTACGCTCGGTTTCATGCTGCCGTCCACGCCGTTGCATCGTTTGCTGATGGAGTCGATCGACACGGCACTCGTGATGACGAGCGGCAACACGAGCGACGAGCCGCCGTGCATCGATAACGCCGATGCCCGAGCACGTCTCGGCCGCATTGCCGATGTCTTCCTGATGCACGATCGCGATATCGCACGCCGGGTCGACGATTCGGTGGCCCGCGTGGTGCAGGGCGAACCGCGTGTGTTGCGGCGCGCGCGCGGCTATGCGCCGGCACCGTTGCGGTTGCCGGCGGGTTTCGCCGAAACGCCGGCGGTGCTGGCAATGGGCGGCGAACTCAAGAACACCTTCTGTCTTGCGGGCAATGCACAGGCGATCGTCTCGCACCATCTCGGCGATCTGGAAGACGCGTTGACCTATGCGGACTATCGTCGCTCGGTGGCGCAGTATCTGCGCCTGTTCGAACATGAGCCGCAGGCGGTGGCGCTCGACTTTCATCCCGAGTACCTGTCGCGCAAGATCGGCTATGAACTCGCACAAACGTGGCAGGTCCCGGTGGTCGAAGTGCAGCATCATCACGCGCATCTCGCCGCGTGCATGGCGGAAAACGGCGTGGCGCTCGATGCGCTGCCGATGCTCGGCGTCGCACTCGACGGTCTCGGTTATGGCAACGACGGCACGCTGTGGGGCGGAGAATTCATGCTGGCGGATTACCGCAGTTTCACGCGTCTCGGCATGTTCAAACCCGTTGCGATGCCCGGCGGCACACGCGCGATCGACGAACCGTGGCGCAATGCTTACGCGCATCTGATGGCGGCATTCGATTGGCGCGGCTTCACGCGGCAATACGCTGGGCTCGACGTACAGCAGTTCCTCAGCAGCCGTCCGCGCGACGCGCTCGATACGATGATCGCGCAACGCGTCAATAGTCCACTGGCAAGCTCAGTGGGCCGTCTGTTCGACGCTGTGGCGGCGACACTCGGCGTGTGCCGGGAACGCGTGCTTTACGAAGGGCAGGCGGCTATCGAACTTGAGGCGCTGGTCGATCTGAACGCGCTGCGGAACGACAGCGACGCCCATGCGTACCCGTTTGAAATCATCAGCACCATGCCGGACGGTCTGCGTTGCATCGAGCCGCGGCCGATGTGGGAGACCTTGCTCGACGACCTGTTGCGCGGCACATCCGTGCCGGTCGTCGCGGCGCGGTTTCACAAGGGGCTGGCCATTGCGATCGTCCGAATGGTCGAATGCCTGGCCGACCTGCTGACAGGCCCGGTCGATGCACGCAGTGTGGTGTTGTCTGGTGGTGTTTTCCAGAATCGTATCCTGTTCGAACAGGTAGCCGGGCGGCTCGGCGCTGCGGGTTTTCGGGTGCTGACGCACCGGCAGGTGCCGGCCAACGACGGCGGGTTGTCGCTAGGGCAGGCGGTTGTGGCGGCGGCCCAGGGGCGCGAGGGGTTTTGAATGTGGTGTAGAGGCGGCGTGGAAGTAGCGATGTAGAGCCGGCCGTTCGGAAGTAGCGGTGCAGAGGTCGCTGGGCGGAAGTAGCGGTGCAAAAGTAGCAGCACAAAAGCGGGCTGATGGGAGAACACCATGTGTTTGGGCATCCCGGGACAGATCGTCGAAGTGACCGACGCGGCGAACGATCTCGCGCTCGTCAACGTCGGCGGTGTGCGGCGCGTGATCAACATTGCCTTCGTGATCGGCGAGGGACGGACGGCGAACTCGTGCATCGGCGAATGGGTGCTGGTGCACGTGGGCTTCGCGATGAGCCGGCTCGACGAGCAGGAAGCGGCGCGCACGCTCGCGTTATTGCACGAACTGGGCGTCGCGCAGGGCGAGATGAATGACATCGCCGGGATGGGCGAACTGCGGGACGAACTGCGGGACGAACTGCGCGAAGAATTGCGCAGCGCGCCTTAAGCGTCTGATCGGAAGCCAACGGAGGCCGGCATGCCCGAACATGAATCCCTGCAGACGCTGTATCCGTTCCTGCACGGCGCACGCCAGGACGCGGACAAGCTCGACGCGGCGCTGCTCGATTCAGTGCGTCTGAAAGCAAAGGACAGCGTCGACACCAAACAACGCTTCTTCGACGAAAACGGCCCAGTAGTGGTGCGAATTGCTCACGCGCTTGCCGAGATGTACCGCCGCGACGGCAGGCTCTTCACCATGGGCAATGGCGGTTCGAGTTGCGACGCCTCGCATATCGCCGTCGAATTTTTGCATCCGGTGACCACGGGTCGCCCGGCACTCACCGCCATCAACCTCGTGGCTGACACGGCCATGATGACCGCGGTCGGCAACGATGTCGGCTTTAGCCATATTTTCGTGCGGCAGCTGGTGGCGCAAGGCCGGCGTGGCGACGCGCTAATCGGCGTGTCGACCAGCGGAAATTCCGAAAACCTGCTGACTGCCTTTGCGAAAGCGAAAGAGATGGGTCTGCTGACTATCGGATTGTCCGGTCACGATGGCGGACGCATGGCCACCAGTGCCGCTGTCGATCATTGCCTTGTGGTGAGGAGTGACAGCATTCATCGCGTGCAGGAGACCCACGTCGCGATTTATCACATTCTGTGGGACCTCGTGCATACGCTGCTTGCCGACGACCGCGGCGGCCTCGCCGGTTCGGCTGGCCTGGCCAGCTCGGCGGAGGGAGGTGCACCATGAAATACGTCGATGAGTTTCGTGACCCGCACAAAGCGAAAACGCTGGAGAAGGAAATCCGCGCGCTGGTGTCCCGCATCGAGCGTGCCAAACAACGGCCGCTGCAAATCATGGAAGTGTGTGGCGGCCATACGCATACGATTTTCCGCTACGGCATTCAGCAAATGCTGCCCGATACGGTGGAGTTCGTGCATGGCCCAGGTTGTCCGGTGTGTGTGCTGCCGATGGGCCGCGTCGACGATTGCGTCGCGTTAGCCGAGCGTCCGGAGGTGATCTTCACGACCTTTGGTGACGCGATGCGCGTACCCGGTTCGAAGAAGAGCCTGCTGAAAGCGAAAGCCGACGGCGCGGACGTGCGGATGGTCTATTCGCCGCTCGACGCCTTGAAGATCGCGCAACAAAACCCAGACCGGGAGGTGATCTTCTTCGGTCTAGGCTTCGAGACGACCATGCCCAGCACCGCGATGACGGTTCTGCAGGCGCATGCGCAAAAGATCCACAATTTCTCGCTGTTCTGCAATCACATCACGATCATCCCGACCATCAAGGCGATTCTCGATTCGCCCGATTTGCATCTCGACGGCTTTCTTGGCCCGGGGCACGTCAGCATGGTGATCGGCACACGGCCCTATGATTTTATCGCCCGGCACTATCGCAAGCCGATCACGGTGGCGGGATTCGAGCCGCTCGATATATTGCAATCGATGTGGATGGTGTTGCGGCAGATCGAAACAGGGCGCTGCGAGGTGGAGAACCAGTATGGCCGGATCGTGACCGAGGACGGCAATGCGCAGGCTTTGTCGGCGGTGATGCGCGTGTTCGAGACGCGCGAGTTCTTCGAATGGCGCGGACTGGGTTCTATCGATCACTCGGGGGTCAGGGTCCGTGAGACGTTTGCCGCTTTCGACGCGGAGCGCAAGTTCGACGTGCCAAACCTGAAGATCGCGGACCCGAAAGCATGCCAATGCGGTGAGGTGTTGAAGGGCGTGATCAAACCGCATCAGTGCAAAGTGTTCGGCACCGCCTGCACACCGGAGTCTCCGCTCGGCTCGTTGATGGTGTCGAGCGAAGGCGCCTGCGCGGCTTACTACAACTATGGGCGTATCGATACGTCGCGGATCGATGAGCGGCGCGTTGCGCGGCAGAGCGTGAAATCAGCCGACGCGACGGCCCCGGCGTGCCTTGGCGCAAGCGGCGTGGCCGTTATGCCTGATGTGCCTGCGCTGATCGACGATGCAGCCTATGCGTCCACCACGCGAGGCCATTCATGAACGACCGCGTGCCCGATCCTCAGCAGCCGATGGCACCCCGCCGCGTGGCGCACATACGCGACGCTTCCGTCAATCTCGCACATGGCGGCGGTGGCCGCGCGATGCGGGATCTGATCGAAGACGTATTCGTCTCGACCTTCGACAATCCCACGCTCGCGGCGCTGGAAGATCAGGCCGTTTTCGCGCTCGCCGATCTTGCTGCGCATGGAGACCGTCTCGCGTTTACGACCGATAGCTACGTAGTCGATCCATTGTTCTTTCCAGGCGGCGACATCGGCACTCTGGCTGTATCGGGAACGGTCAACGATCTGGCCGTATGCGGTGCAACACCGTTATATCTCTCATGCGCAGTGGTGATCGAAGAAGGCCTTGCCGTCGATATCTTGCGACGTGTTGCCGCGAGCATGCAGCGGGTCGCGCTCGAAGCGGGCGTCGCGATCGTGACGGGCGATACCAAAGTGGTCGAACGCGGCTGCGCGGACAAGCTCTTTATCAACACCGCCGGCATCGGCGTGGTGCGCCGCGACGTGTCGATTTCGGCTCGCAACGCGCGCCCTGGCGACGTTGTGATCGTCAACGGTTATCTCGGCGATCATGGCGCGGCGATTCTGGTCGCGCGCCAGCAACTTGCCCTGGAAGCCGATGTGGAAAGCGATTGTTGTCCCCTCAACGGCCTGATCGCGGCAATGCTCGATGCGTGCCCGCAGATTCACTGTTTGCGCGATGCGACGCGTGGCGGCGTCGCGACTGTGTTGAACGAGTTTGCACAGAGTTCGAACGTGACGATACGGCTGCGCGAAGCGGACCTGCCGTTGCGGGAGGAGGTCAAGGGCGCGTGCGAGATTCTCGGCCTCGACCCACTGTATCTGGCTAACGAAGGCAAGCTGGTGGCCGTCGTGCCCGCCGATGCAGCCGGGCAGGTGCTCGCTGCCATGCGCGCGCATCCGGCGGGGCGCGAGGCGGCGGCAATTGGCACGGTGGAGGTGGGCGAGGTGGGCGCGGGTGGTCTTGTCGTCATGCAGACGGTGTTCGGCGGGCAGCGCATTGTCGACATGCTGGTGGGCGAGCAACTGCCGCGCATCTGCTGATCGCTGGAGGAGTGCGCCATGCATGAGTTGAGCATTGCCAACAGCGTCGTCGAGATTTGTGCGGAACAGGCCAACGGCGCGCGCGTGAGAAGGGTGACGTTGGAGATCGGGCGATTGTCGGCGGTGATGCCGGACGCGATCCGGTTTTGCTTCGACGTCTGCGCGAAGGACACGGCGGTGGAGGGCGCGACCCTGGAAATCATCGAGATGCCTGGGCAGGCACGTTGCCTCGCGTGCGGCGAGACGCTCGACATCGATGTGCCGTTCGGGCAGTGCGAATGCGGGAGCGACAATCTCGAACTGATTTCGGGCCAGCAGTTGAAGATCCGGCAGATGGAGGTGGTGTGATGTGTACGACATGCGGATGCTCGAATACGCAGGGCGCGGCGGTGACCGATCTGGATGCGGAGGAGGCGGCGCAGGCGGAAGCGGAATCGCAATCGCAAGCTACGCGAGAAGGCGCGGTAGTCGGCACGCGTGAACCGTCGTATCGGCGAGTGAGTGGAAATGAGCAGGGCCATGCACACCTGCATCCGCAGATCCACTCGCACGTGCACGGCCAGCCACATTCACACGACTCGCAGCATCCGCACCATCACGAACATGAACATTCGCACGACGGTGTCCTCGCGCATTCACATCCGCATGAGCATTCACATGACGGCGACCACGCGCACGGTCATACCCACACGCATGGTCACCCGCACAACCATGGGAGCGAGCACGTCACGTCAATCACTTTGGAACAGGACATTCTGGCGAAGAATCAATTGCTGGCCGAACGCAATCGCGGCTGGCTGGCGGGGCGATCGATTCTCGCGCTGAATCTGATGAGTTCACCGGGTGCGGGCAAGACTACATTGCTCGAGCGCACGATCCACGATCTTGGCGAGACGTTGCCGCTCACGGTGATCGAAGGCGATCAGGCGACGCTCAACGACGCCGAGCGGATTCGCGCAACGGGAGCACGTGTGGTTCAGATCAACACCGGCACGGGATGTCATCTGGATGCGGAGATGGCGTCGCGAGCACTGACGCAGCTCGATCCGCCGATGCATTCGGTTGTGATGATCGAGAATGTCGGCAACCTGGTGTGTCCCGCGTTGTTCGATCTTGGGGAAGGGGCCAAGGTGTTGATTCTTTCCGTCACGGAAGGCGAGGATAAGCCGATCAAGTATCCGCATATGTTTCGGGCTTGTTCGTTGTTGTTGTTGAACAAGATCGATCTGTTGCCGTATTTGCGGTTTGATGTCGAGCAGTGTATTGGCTATGCCCGGAAGGTCAATCCTGGGATTGAGATTTTGCGGGTGTCGGCGCAGAGCGGTGAAGGAATGGACGCCTGGTATGCGTGGCTTCGGGCGATGCGGTAGGGGTTTTTGTGCCTGCTCGGCGCTTTTGTCAGTGTTCTTGGGGCTTTGGCCTTTCCTTGTTTTGTTAGTGGTCTATTAGCGTTGCCCCTGTGCGGGGCGGCACCTACTTCTCTTTGCCGGCTGCAAAGAGAAGTAGGCAAGAGAAAGCAGCTCAAACCGCTAATGCTAAGTGGGCACCGTGGTCTGCTGCGGGTAGTGGTGCATCTGGAATCTGGGTTCGTGCCCCTGCATACGCCAGTGACAAGGGCGTCATACTTCCGGCGGCGCTGCGCGCGCCGAAGAGCAGTTCATAAAACCACCCGCTACGTTTTAACGTCTACGCCTCGCCACCGGGCCGTGGCTCGCCCTTGCACCGCCGCAGCTGTGACCGTGATTGAGGGGCACCGACGTATCATTTGAAGTGGGGGTTCTCGGGCGAATGCAGGAGCACGTCGCCGAGGCGAAGCCGACGGCCCCCTGCAGACTTGAACCGAAGCCTGTGGTTTCCCATGCAGACCCGTCCGCGACGCACGCAGTGCGGAGTGGGAGCTGATGAGCCCCTTGTCACTAACGCGGAATGTGCGAGAACACGGATTCCAGATGCACCACTACCCATGGCAGACCACGGGCCCCACTTAGCATTAGCGGTTTGAGCTGCTTTCTCTTGCCTACTTCTCTTTGCAGCCGGCAAAGAGAAGTAGGTGCCGCCCCGCACAGGGGCAACACTAATAGACCACTAACAATGCAAGGAAAGGCACCAAAGCCAGATCAAGGAAAGGCCAAAGCCCTAAGAACACTGACAATGAGCGCCGCGCAGGCAAAAGAGGAATTCAGAACTTCTGCCGTAGGACCACCCGTGCTGCCAAAGAACAAAGTATTCGGATTGGCGACATCGAGACAACCCACACCCAGCGCCAACGGCCCATTCCCTTAATCTGATCGACTGTTTCGTTGAAGCCGTCGCGGCGGTGCCGCAGTTTCAGTTCGATACCGATAGCGCGGGCGTAATTTAAGCAGGCCACGCGCCGCGGCTGGTTTCAATCGTTCCCGTCGCACCTCAATGCGATGCCGAGCGCTTGATGCGGTGGAAATTGCGATCGAAATAGATCAAGCCATCACCATCCGTGCGCACGCTGATGCAGGTGGTTTTGACGAACATGACCGAGTGCGAACCCACTTCCTTCAGATCGACGATCTCGCCCTGCAGACTCGCGAGTGCGTCGCGCAAAACAGGTACACCGTGCGTGCCGTCGTCCCAGATCGGCCAGCCAAAGCGTTCCTCCATCGGCACCTGCGTCATGCCGGCGAAGTGACGCGCGAGCAGTTCATGCTCGCCAGGCAGTACGTTGATGCAGACATGCCGGTTGCGTTCGAAAGTAGCGTGCATCGCGCTCGAGCGGTTCAGGCAAACAAGCAACGTGGGCGGCGTATCAGTGACGGAGCACACGGCGCTCGCGGTGACGCCGCAGCGTCCATGCGGACCGGCGGTCGTGATGACGTTCACGGCCGCGGATAGATGCGCCATGGCCTGACGGAATTGCTGCCTGGCTGCCTGCTCGGTGTCGGCAACAGGAGTCGCTTGCGTTGCTTGTGGGTTCGGCGTCATGTTCTGGGTTCCGGGGGGTGCGGTAGGGATCTGGATTCAAGCGTAATCAATCCACGCACGGAAAAAAATCAGCGCGAGCGGTGCGCGTAGAGGCCTCTTTCCCAGTCCGTCTAAAGGTTTCCCCAATGCATGTCGGCACGGTGCAGCGTATGAGCGACTTTAATCCGCGCTACAGGGTAATTATCGCTTTGCAGCGCTTTTTCCACTGGTTATCATGAGCCAGCAAGACGCTTCGAATCGCACCCATCCCGAACCGTTCCACTGACTCCATGTCCCAGCAGCCTCAGTCCGCTTTGTCCCCCGCACCGATCGTCTATATCGTCGACGACGACAACGGCATGCGCACCTCGCTCGCATGGCTGCTCGAGTCGGTCGGCGTGAAGTCGGCGGGTTTCGCCAACGCTAGTGAATTTCTTAGCGCGTTTGATCCGGACGTGCCCGCGTGTCTTGTGCTCGATGTGCGCATGCCGGAGCAAAGCGGCTTCGACGTGCAAGCGGAGTTGAACCGTCGAGGTGCGACGCTGCCGATCATTTTCGTCAGCGGTCACGGCGACATTCCGATGTCGGTGCGCGCTTTGCAGAACGGCGCGATCGATTTCGTCGAGAAACCGTATAACTCGCAGCAGATGCTCGATCGCGTGCAGCGTGCGTTGAAACTTGCGTCGCAACGTCACGCCGCTGATCAGAAACAGCGCGAGTTACGCAAGCGCCTGGCGTCGTTGACGGCACGCGAGAAAGAAGTGCTGCGCGGTGTGATCGACGGCAAGGGCAGCAAGCGTATCGCCTCTGATCTGTCCATCAGCGTGAAGACTGTCGACGTGCATCGCGCGAGCATCAAAGACAAACTTGGCGCGGCGTCCATCGCGATGCTGGTGCGCGACGTGATGGCGGTGTGGGATCAGGAGGTGGCCGCGTCGGGCACTAACGCATGAATAAGCCGCCATTCACGTCCCAGCATGCGCCGTTTGCAAAGTAAGCGTTCTCTGCAGCCAGCATGACCGCGACATCGGCGACATAGTCCGCTGAGCCCAGACGTCCCGCCGGAATGTTGGCGATCACCGCCTTCAGTTTGTCGGCCGCGACGCTCTCGTGCACGATCGGCAGATCCATCGGCCCAGGTGAAATCGCGTTGACGGTTACGCCCGCTGTGCCGAGGTCGCGCGCGAACACCTTGGTCAACGTGATGACGCCGCCTTTAGCTGCCGCATAGTGCGCACCGGTGGCCGATCCGCCGTTCTGTCCCGCAAGCGAGGCAATATTGACGATGCGGCCCGCGCCGGCGTCGGCGAAATGCTGGCCGAACACCTGGCAGCCGAACAGCACGCTGCGCAGATTCACGTTGATCACCTGATCGAACTGCTCGGCGGTGATCTCCATCACGGGTACGACTTTGGATGCGCCTGCGTTGTTGATCAGTGCGTCGATACGGCCCCAGCGTTGCAGGATCGCATCGCGTGCGGATTCGAATGCGGTCTTCGCGGTGACGTCCAGATTCAGTGCGAAGGCGCTCGAGCCGTCGGCACTCAGATCGCGGGCGAGAGCCTGTGCGGCATCGAACGCAATGTCGCCGATGGCGACCGCATAACCCGCTGCGTGAAAGCGCGTGGCAATCGCGGCGCCAAGACCGCGCGCGGCGCCAGTGACGAGTACGACTCTTTTCTGCATTGCTTTTACTCCGTGAGAAGAGCGGCTTCGAAACGCGCCGCAATCGCGCACACCTGCTCATCCGCCCCCTTGCGTCCGACGATCTGCAAGCCCGCCTTGAGCGGCGAGCCATCGATAGGCAACGGCAAGCTCAATGCCGGATGGCCGCTCAGATTGAACGGCCGGATCAACGACGACATGGCGATGACCGGCGTGCCGCCGCGTGCCTCGTCGAGCGTGATCGGCAGCGCGGGAAGTGTGGGCAGAATCAATACATCCACGCTTTCAAGCGCGTGATCGACAGCGGCTGTGAATTGCCGACGTACCGACTCCGCCGCCTCGCATTGCGCCGCGGTTGTATTCGCAGCGGCGCGCAGCCGTGCATCGAGATCGGCACCGAGCTTGCCGGTTGCCACGAGATGACCGAACGCATGAAAAGTTTCTACGTTGATGATCGCGAGGCCCGCTTCGAAGGCGGCGGCAAGCCCTGCAAGTTCCAACGTGCGAGCGGTGCAATCAGCCTGGTCCGCCGCGCGCGTAACGGCTTTAAGGATTTCCGGCATTGCGTCGACTTGCACGATACCGACGTTCCACGCGCCGCTTCGTGCCGCTTGGGCCGCATGTGTGTCGAAGTCTGCGGTAATCGCCTGCATCGCGGCAACGATCATCTGCATCTCGCGCGCGAACGGTCCGACACAATCGAGCGTCGATTCACGCGGTGCAACGCCGCGCCGCGAGACGCGTCCAAAAGTCGGCTTCAAACCGATTACGCCGCAACACGCAGCGGGGCCACGAATCGAACCACCGGTGTCCGTGCCAAGCGCGGCATCGGCAAGCTTCAAACCAACCGCGGCCGCTGAACCGCTCGACGAGCCGCCGGGAATACGCGAGGCGTCCTGGGGATTTTGCGGCGTGCCGGTGTAATCGTTGATGCCAGTCATGCCGAATGCCAGCTCGTGCATATTCGCCTTGCCGACGATGTGCCAGCCGGCATCGAGCAAGCGTTCAACGACTTCCGCATGCTGCTGTGCAGCGGGTCTATCGGCCAACGCGCGGCTCGCCGCTGTGGTCGCATAGCCGGCGATATCGATCGTGTCCTTGATCGCGATGCTGGGGCCCGTGCCGCCTATCGACAATGTCTGGATAAATTCGTTCATGGGTTCGGTTTCCTTGCATTGACTTGCCAGGGCGCATCGAAAAGACGCTCGGTGCGAAAGTGCGTGATGAGCCAGTCGCGACCATTGTCGGCGGGCGCGAAATCCACATTGAGGCGCGCCGAGATCAACTCGGCTTGCGCGTCGACGTAGCCGGACGCTTGCAGCATGATCCAACGGCCTTTCGCGGTTGCGCCCTGCACCTCGATGGTTTCCGACGTGAGGAAATGCACGTTGACCGAGAAATGCGGCGACGGCGGCAAGTAGCGCGTGAGCATCGCGAGAATTTCCGCGTGACCGGTGAGGCGGCCGAACTTGCTCGCGTACTGCGGGCCGATGCCTTCCCAGATCGCGTCGGCAGCGAAGAGGGCCGCAAGCGTCTCGCCTTCCAGCACACCCGAAGGCACGTCGCAGAGCGCCATATAGCGCGCCATCGTGCAGCGCACGGCGGATTCGGCTTCGAGCGCGACAAGCCGTTCGGTCAACCGGGCAAGCGTATCCGTGTTCTCGTTCATCGCATCATGCTCCGGCACGCTCAAGCCGCGTTGTCGTGTTGCGGCGGCACTTGCAGCGCGCGGCCAACGCGCGCTTCGATCTTGCCGTAGCGCCACAGGTTATATTCGCCGACCGGTGTAGTGCGATACAGATTGCACACCGCCACTGCGGTATCGAAGTCGCGCACGTCGGCCATGATGTAGAACGTCCACGGCGAGTTGTCAGCATTGCCGACGGTGAGGCGGTCGTCGTCCATGATGCCGAGCACGCTGACGCCGTCCATCGATTCGACCGCCGCCAGCATCTTGCCGTAAGCCTGCCAGACTTCGCCGATCTTCTCGCGCGGCAAGTCGAAGAAATTCTGCGTCACGCCGCAGCAGAACAGAACGCGCAAGGGCAGCTTCGGGTTATCGGACATCGTGTGGTTCTCCATGAAATCGTTTGAACGGCAAAATCAGAAAATGGCTTACAGGTAGCCCGGAATCGGCGGCACGCCGACGAACACCGCACCGGCGCCATCGAAGTTGCCTTCGCCGAGGAACGCGTGCTGGGTGACCACCATTGCGTCGCGCACCAGGCGCTGCAGCGGATGCGAGCGGTAGATCGCCATCGTGCCACCGAGCCGGTAAGCGCGCTGCACGACGTCGGCGCCTTCGCGGGCGATCTGCGTCGCGGCGAGCCGCAGCAGGCTGGTCTGGTCCGGTGTAACGGGGTTGCCGGCGAGGATCGATTGCCAGACGTCGTCGGTGGTGTCGTAGAAGAACGCGCGGGCTGAACGCAATTGCGCTTCGGCTTTCGCCAATTCGATCCGGTAGTACGCGCGGTCGGCGAGTTGCGGCGCGCCGGTTGTCGTTTTGCGGCCGCCGGCCATCTGGTTGGCGACATCGAGCGCCGCGCGTGCAAGGCCAAGGTTGACCACGGCCAGCACTTGCGCCGCGTAGGCGATGGTTGGATAGCGATACAGCGGTTCGTCGACGCAAGGTTCGCCGCCCCGCACGAAGGTCCAGTCGTCGGTGACGAACTGATCGGTGACGCGCAGATCGTGGCTGCCGGTACCTTGCATGCCGACCACATCCCAGTTCTCGACGATCTCAACCTGATGCGGGCGGAACACGGCGGTGCGTGGTTTGCCGGGCGCACCAGCGGCGCCCGAGCCTGAGCTGGCCGCACCGATTCCGACGCCGAGCCAATCCGCGCCCTTGCAGCCGCTCGCGAATTTCCACGTACCGTTTACACGCCAACCACCGTCGGCAGGCTGAGCGGCTTGCACCGGGAACAGACCGCCTGCGAACACCTGATCGGGACCATCGGCGTAGATCTGCGCCTGAGTGGCCAGAGGCAAGGCCGCAAGATACACGTTCGCCGAGCCGAAACTCGCGACCCAGGCCGCCGAGCCGTCCGCTATCGCGATACGTTCGATCATGTCGAGAAACGCGGTAGGTGCGAGCGCATCGCCGCCAAAACGCTTGGGCGTTGCGGCGCGATACACGCCCGCACGCTTGAGTTTGACGATGACGTCGCGCGGCACATGCGACAGGCGATCGAACTCTTCGCGCCGTGCGGCGATTTCGACGATGACGTCGGCGAGCGGCAAACGCGTTGCATCGCGGCTGGCTTCTGCGACGGCGGCAACAGTGTCGATGGCGGTGTCTGACATGGCGGGGCATCTCCTTGATTCGTTATCGGCTGGAACACGAGGCACGCTTTGGTCGCGGGCAAAGACGCCGGCGACAGCGCGTGCAGGGTGAGGCCAGTCTAGAAATGCAAAAAGAACGCTTCAATTGGGACGCGAGAGGTGTTTTTAGGTACCGCGCCGGGGGTATCTAAAGAAATCTTCAGACGCGAATCATGCCGACTGGTGTTATGTTCCTCCACGTACGCGATCGAACTTTTGTGCAGCCTCGCCCGATGAATTTCCCCGCCGAAGAAGATTTCCACCGCCTGCTCGACGCGCTGACGCTGTGCGTGCTGCTGCACGACGCCGAAACGAAGGCGATCGTGTGGGCCAATCGCGCGGCTTGCGAGGCGCTGGGTTTTACGCTTGAAGAAATGCTGCCGCTCAAGGCGAAAGACATGACCCGCCCGGTGCCGAAGTACCGGCGCGAGATCGGCGTCGGGGCCATGGACCGTGCGATCACCGAGGGCCCGCAGGTCTACGAGTGGTGTTACCGCTCGCGCACGGGCGCCGATATGCTGTCCGAAGCCATTGCAACCTACGTGCCGCTGGAGGAGCGCGCGGTGGTGATGGTGCAGTTCCGCGACATCAGCGTCGAGGACACGCTCAAGCAAACGCTGCGGCGTTACGAGTCGCGGCTCCGTGAGTTCATGCAGGATCTGGGGGAGGGCGTGGCCGTGCTGACGCCCGCGGGCGAAGTGGAATTCGTCAGCGAATCCGGACGGCGTGTGCTGGGTCTGGAAGAGGGCGCGCCAATGGGCGACGTGCTCGACTATTGCAGCGAGTCGGATCGCGACCGTCTGCTCGAACAGCTCGCCGCAGCACCGCGCATCCAGCCTTCGGCACCGCAGCGTTATCGCATCACGCGCCGCGACGGCACGCCGGGCTGGTTGCGCATCACGTGCAGACGCATCGAGATCGAAGACGACCTCAACGGGCGCCTGCTGCACTTTCGCGACATCACGGACGAAGTCGCTGTCGAAGAAGCGCGCCGTAACGAGGCGCGGCTGCTGGAATACGCGGGGCGCTACAACGCGATGGGCGAAATGGCGACCGCAATCGCACACGAGTTGAGTCAACCGCTCGCCGCGGTGCGCAATTTCATCGAGGGCGCGATTCTGCGGCTCGGGCAACCGGGACCCGTCGACGATGCGTTGTGGGGCCTGCGCAGCGCCGATCGTCAGGCCGAGCATGCGGCGGTGATCATCAAAAGCGTGCGCGATTACATCGTCAAGCGGGAACCGAGCGAGACCCATGCGGACCTGCGTGACGTTATCGCGGACGTCGCGTACTTCATCGAATTGCGCGCGCGAGACGCGGGGGTTGCGGTCACGATCGAGCAGGCACCGGAAGCCTTGCCGGTGTATTGCGAGCGCGTGCTGATTGGTCAGGTTGTGCTGAATCTGGCGTTCAACGCGATCGAGGCGCTGACGGAATGCACGCATGTCGCTGCAAAGCGGGGTGAATTGCGCCTCGTCACCAGTCTGCGTGGAAAATACGCGCTCGTGCAGGTCATCGACAACGGCCCCGGCGTGCCCGCCGAAGCGCACGGCCGCCTGTTCGACGGGTTCTCTTCGTCGAAGGCGGGTGGCAACGGCATTGGTTTGTCGCTGTGCAAAAACATCGTCACGCGGCATGGTGGCGAAATCTGGGCCAAACCGGCGCGGCAGGGCGGGCTTCAATGCAGCTTTACGCTGCCGATTATGGCCGTTCCCGCCGGCTGATCGCGTTTCAATCATGCGTCGTGTTGATGTTCTTCGGAATGGTCACGAGCGTGATCGCGGTGATGAGACCGAAGCCGATCAGCATCAATGCGACCGGCCACGGCGCATGCACCTTCGAATACAGCGCGATCGCGACCAGAGGCGCGAGTCCGCCGGAAAACACAGAGGCGATTTCATGGCCTAGCGCCATGCCCGAATAGCGGACCTCGGTAGGAAAGAGTTCACCCATTAGCGCAGGCTGTGTGCCGATCATCGCGGCGTGGCAGAACGGCAAACCCAATGCGAGCGAGAGGAACACGAGCAACGGTTCATGCGTATCGATCAGCCAGAACGCGGGAAATGCGATCACGACAAGGCCGAGCGCGCCGATCATATACACCGGCCGGCGTCCGATCACATCCGATAGCCGCCCCCACAGAACGATCGTGGCGAGTTCGAGCAGCATCGCGAGCATCACGCCGCCGAGCATCACCGAGACAGGCACACCGATCGTCTTGCCGTACACCAGCACGAACGAGAGGAAGATATACGTGCCGCCGTTTTCAGCGATACGCAGCCCCATGGCCTGCAAGACCTGCTTCGGGTGATTGCGCAGCACGGTCAGCACCGGCATGTGCTTTGGTTTGGCACCGGTAAAGTCGCGGCTCTCCGGCAGGCTCCGGCGAATATAGACACCGACGCCGAAGATCAACACGCTCGCGAGAAACGGCAGGCGCCAACCCCAGGACATGAAGCTTTCCACCGGCAGGCGCTGCACCAGATAGAACGCGGCCGCCGACAGCACGAAGCCGCCCGCCACGCCCAACTGACTGAACGATGCGTAATAGCCACGGCGATTCGCCGGTGCGCTCTCGCTGATGAGCAGCACGCCACCGCCCCATTCGCCGCCGGACGCAATGCCTTGCACGACCCGCAAACAGATGAGCGCGATCGGTGCGAGGAAGCCGATTTGCGAGAACGTCGGCAACAGGCCGATGCCGAAGGTCGCCACGCCCATCATCATCAGCGTCACGACGAGCGCGCGTTTGCGGCCATGCCGGTCGCCGATATGACCGAACACGATGCCGCCCAGCGGCCGCGCCAGGAAGCCGATCGCAAAGCCTGCAAACGCGGCAAGGGTGCCCATCAGCGGATCGCCGTGCAGCGGGAAGAACAGCGGCCCGAAGATCAGGGCCGCTGCCGTGCCGTACAGAAAAAAGTCGTACCACTCCAGCGCATTGCCGATCACGGAGGCGACGATGATTCGCCGCAGTGTCCGCGAGGTCGCAGGCGCCGCTGGCGTGGCGGCTGATACGGCCGTGGGAGAAAGCGTGTCGTTTGGCATCGTCGTGCTCGCAGGTAGCGTCGTCAATTACAACAGGAATCCGATCGCGCTGAGCGCCTCGGTCGAATCGATCAGGCGGATCACCTTCTGCACGATGCGCGGCTCACCGCTTGCGAAACTGATGCGATGCGTGAGATCCGCCGCGAACAGGGTCGACTTGCCGCGTTTGTACGCGACGATGACCTGCGCCGAACTCACCTCGACCTCGTCGCTCGTATCGCTCGTCAGCGTGAAACGCGAAACCGTGCGCACGGTGCGGGCGGCGTCGCTCGCCGAGGCCGAATGGCCGGACGTCATGCGCTGCACGCGTTTTTCGCGCATGTCCTGATCGTCGTACGCGTAGTTGAGCGTGGCGGCGAAGTCGGTGGTGTCGTGATCGATCGGCACCACGTAGAAGCCTGCCGGGTCCCACAACGAAAGCCACGCGTGATAGTCCCTGCGGTCCAGCAATTCGGCTTCCCGCCAGATGAGTTCGATCGCGCCGGCAAAGATCTGCTGCGAGAACAGCGTGTTCCTGTCATCCATCATGCTTGCTCCATCATCGTGCGCCATTGCGCGTACGCTTCGCGCATCCCGGTTTCGTCGGTAGCGTGTGCGGTCTTTTCGCCGTTCGGCGCGGTGCTCTCGCGATTCAGGCCGCGGTTCACGAGGATCGGCAGATCGGGACCGGCATGCGAGCCGCGCTGCACGCGTTCCCATGCTTCGGCGTCGTCCGGGCTGCCGAAACCGAATGGGCCCTGGAAGTGTTCGTGAATGCGCAGACGCACGCGGTTCGCTTCGTCGGGGCCACCGTCCATTGCCAGGGCGACGTGACGGATTTCCGTCTCGTTCGCGGAAATGGGCCGCAGCACGCGGAAAAATGCCATCGAGAGTGCGAGGTTCGGAAACAGATTCAGGTTGAAGCCGACACCCATCAGTGAACGCACAATGCGGCGCACTTCGTCGGGCGTGTGCTTTTCGCCAAGCGTGGCGGCGAGTTCCTGGAAGCGCTCAGGAATGGGGGCACCGTCGTCCTTGTCAAGATCGACGAGTTCCGGCACCAGCACAGCGAGGCTATGGCCGTTGCCGAGCGAGCGGCAGAAGGCTTCGTCGCTGGTCATGAAGCTCGTGATCGCCGCGGCCGTTTCGTCGTCGATCGATTTCATCCACGACTTGTGGACGACCGGGAAGTGATACAGGTCGGTGGTGTTTTCGAGCTGGATTTTCCAGTTACCGTTAAAGCGGAAGCGATGTTCGCCGTTGGCTTTGATCGGATAGCCCGCGCCTTGCTTCATGAAGAGGTCGATCCACGGCTTGGCGCCGCCGAGGAAATCTTCGAGCGGCTCGATCTCCTGATTGAAGCTCGCGAAGATCAGACCTTGATAGATACCCACGCGCAAACTGGCGAGCGGCAACTCGGTCTTGTCGATCACGCCTTCATAGCCGTCGCCATAGGGCAGTGCGCGCAATGCGCCGTCGAGGCCATAGGTCCAGCTGTGATACGGGCACGTGAAGCCTTTCGCATTGCCCTTGTGCTGCTCGCAGACCGTTGCGCCGCGATGGCGGCAGCGGTTCTGCAGCACATTGACGGCGCCGCTCTTGTCGCGCACCACGATCACCGGCTGGCGGCCGATCGTGGTGGTGCGGAAGTCGCCCGGATTCGGCAGTTCGCTTTCGTGCGCGACCCAGATCCACGTTTTGTAGAAAATGCGCTCGAGTTCGGTTTCGAAAACCGCCGGGTCGTAGTACAGCGACGGGGCGACGCGGTCGGACTGCGCGCGCTGGTACAAGGCGCTCGTGTCGACGGTCTGATATGAGGAATCGCTCATCGTGGTGTAGGTGGGGTGGTCGATGAAGCAAAGTCTCGCTGAGCGACTGATATGCGTCAAATTGATCTAAAATAAAATATAAAATCAATCTCATGGATATCTCGATGAATTCGCTGGACCACGTCGACCTCAATCTGCTGCGCGTTTTCCAGGCGATCGTCGAGGAGCGCAGCCTCACGCGGGCCGGTCAGCGGCTTGCCTTGTCGCAGCCGGCGATCAGCTATTCGCTGGGGCGTTTGCGGACCCTGTTCGACGATCCGCTGTTCATTCGCACGCGAGCCGGCATGCAGCCCACGCCGATCGCGCTCGAACTGTCGGGCATCGTCGCGCGGGCGCTGGATACGGTGCGCGAAGCGCTGCGTTATGCGGAGCACTTCGATCCCGCCGTCAGTACGCGCACGTTCCGGTTATCGCTGTCCGATGCGGGGGAGTTGGCGTACTTGCCGCCGATTTGCGAGGCCTTGCACCAGCAGGCGCCGCGCGTGAAATTGCGCATCGAACCGCTGCCGATGGAAGAAATCGAAGATGCGCTGCGTGGCAGCCGGCTCGATTTTGCAATCGGCAATCTGCCGACGTTGACCGCGCGCACGCGTCATCAAGCGTTATTCGAAGAGACTTACGTTTGCATGACGCGCAAACGGCGCGGCTTGCCGCGCACGAAAGAACTGGCCATGAAAGCATTTCTGGACGCGTCGCACGTGCAGATCACGTCGGTCGAGCACAGCCACTATGCACTCGACGATGCGTTTCGTGCGCAAGGTGTGGGCCGGCATATTGCGCTGGAATTACCGCACTTCGTGGCCTTGCCGAGTGTGCTGGCCGTGACCGACCTGTTCGCGACGCTGCCGCGGCGTCTTGCTCAGATTTTCAATCGTGATGGCGGGTTTCAGCTCTACGAGTTGCCCGTTACCTTGCCGATGGCGGCAGTCACGATGCATTGGCACGAGCATTTCGATCAGGACGAGGGCAACGTGTGGTTGCGCAATCTGATGGGCGATATCGTGCGGCGATTCGACGAGCGTTGAGACGGGAGTGCGGCTGGACCGTGCGCAAGTGGGTCGAGCGGGAGCGGCCAATAGTCGTCGAGGATGGCGCCTGGCCGTCCTCGCGGGCGATACACTAAGCTGTCACAGACCCTCAAGCGCGTGACTGACGCCGACGCTCCATGCCGCGTACGCGAATCGCCTTGCTTACCACCCTCGCAATGTTCGCCTTTGCAGGGAATTCATTGCTTTGCCGTCTGGCGCTGAAAGGCGCGGGGGGCGATGCAGCAACCTTCACGTTGGTGCGGGTGGTGTCCGCCGCTCTCACGCTCTGGTTGATGCTTCGAGCACGTGGTAGTCCGCGGGGTATCGCTGGCAACTGGTATTCGGCACTTGCACTTTTTGCCTATGCGTCCGGGTTTTCATTTGCATACGTCGGCCTTCCGGCCGGGACAGGCGCGTTGCTTCTTTTCGGCTCTGTGCAGGCTACGATGATCGGACACGGCCTTTGGACGGGGGAGCACCTGCGCGTACGGCAGTGGGCGGGACTGTTGTTGGCACTTAGCGGTCTGATCGGTCTCGTTCTGCGCGGAATCTCGGCGCCACCTCTGCAACCTTCTCTTTTGATGCTGGGGGCGGGCGTCGCGTGGGGCATTTATTCGTTGCGAGGCAGGCGTTCTTGCGATCCGACAACGACTACCGCAGGGAACTTCCTGCGAGCCGTGCCGTTTGCGGCAGCGGTTAGTCTGCTCACACTTGCGCACCTCTCATTAGAACGATCCGGAATCGTGTATGCCATGCTCTCCGGAGCATTGACCTCTGGCGTTGGCTATGTCATCTGGTACGCGGCCCTAAGGGGACTGAAAGCGGCTACCGCTGCCACCGTGCAATTGAGTGTGCCGGTCATCGCGGCAATGGGCGGGATAGTGTTGCTCGGCGAACCATTGACGCTGCGCTTGCTGGGCAGTTCGGCCGCAATCCTTGGCGGCATTGCATTGGTAGTCGCCAAAAAGCAAACGGTCAAATAGCGACACTTCGACCATGCGAACAGAAAACATTGGCAAGAATTTACTGCTCGAACGCTCGACGATGGGTTCTCACAAAGTCGCCGACGGTTTGGGGGGCTCGCCCGGTGATCTCGCCGATAACGCCATCTACGTCGGAGAAAATTCCGTTCTGGTAGTCGACGGCGATCGCGAGGAAGTGCTGGATTAAAAATTCCGGCAGATCGTATTTCTCCAGATGCTCGCGATATTGCTCGATGGTTGACGGGCGATAGGCTATCTTGCGACCCAGAACCTTGCCGACTTCATCGGCAATCTCTTGCTGGCCCAATTCGACGGGTCCGAACAGCGGATAGGTCTTTCCGATATGACTGGACGGTTGTGCGAGGACGGAGGCGATCAGGCGAGCCTGATCCTCGGCTGCGATCGGCGCGTGGCGCCCCGTACCATAGGGCAGCGTGATCTTGCCTTCTTGCACGATAGGATCGCGCACCCATGGAAAAATCAGCCATTCGGCGAAGAACGTCGGGCGAATGTGGACGGTCGGTACATTCGACCAGTCGAGCGCACGTTCTGCGATCCAATGGTCGCGCGCGGCGTGGCTCCTCGAATCTTCCCGGGCGGAAATTTGCGACATTTCCACGACAACTTCGACACCCGCGCGCTGCGCAGCGTCCGCGAAATACGCGGTGGCCTGGATATAGCCTGGATGGACGGGATAGCATAGGTAAGCGCCCGTTACGCCGTCCATCGCGCGTATCACGTCGTCATGCTCGAGAAGATTGCCAACGACGACGTCTGCGCCCTCGCTCCGGAGCAATGCACTGCGTTCGTCTTCCTGACGCACGAGGGCGCGAACCAGGTGTCCGTCTTTGAGAAGATGGCGAATCGTGTGGACGCCAGTTTTGCCGGTGGCGCCGGTGATCAGGTACTTGCGTTGCGGCATGTTGGATTCTCAAAACAAAAAGGGCATGGATACTCGTCGCGAGTGCGGGGGATTGTCGGCAGGCAGACAATCACTGAGTTAGCTCGCAGACGACGTGGCGGCCTTGCTGTTCAGATAGGCAAGCAGAGGCTCCAGATGCGGTAGGTCTTCGGCATTGAGGTTCTGGCCGCTTCGGTTTTTGACACTGGGACGGTCGTTGATCCTGGCTCGCCATTCCAGCAACGCGGTGTGATCGGCCGGGACTGTCAGTCCTGCGTAGTCCCCATGCATCAACGCTGCCCACACCGTTATGTCAGCGACGGAGAACTGGTCGCCCGCGACGTAGGGTTGAGTCTGCAGAACACCGTCGAAGTATTTCATTCCTGCTATCGCCCGTTCCCCGTGTTTGTCGCCCCATTGTTTGCGGAAGGCCCAGTCGGCACTTTTGAAGGCCTCATTGGCTTTGCCAAGGCCCGGCGTCGAGTGGTGGAAAAACACGCCTATGCCGTCGATCAGTTGATGGTCAGCGCGCCGTTGCATCATGTGGATCACCGCTTTCTCGCGGGGTGTGCGTCCGGTGAGGATCGGGTTTCCGTCGAGGTTGTCGAGATACTCCGCGATCGCAACACATTCACCAATGAACGTGCCGTCGTCGAGTTCAAGAACGGGAACCGTCGATGTCGGATTCTTTTCCCGGAATGGACCTTTTTGATGCTCTGCATCGTAGAGATTCACGCGAACAAACTCCACCAGCGATTCCATTCGCTTCTCCGCCAGCACGATGCGAATGCGAGCCGGGTTAGGGAAACCTTCAATGTCATGGATCTTCATTTGAACCACCTTCAATTGTGTGTGTGTCGGGGAATCGTCATTGCGATGCAAAATGTATCAGCGGGACCGGCGGCCGGGAATCCGGCAAGATTTCACCTTGCTTGTGAGAATTTGCACCGATGTTCGACTGGAACGACATGAGGCATTTCATAGCCCTGGCCGAGGCCGGGACGTTGTCCGGCGCGGCACGGACGATGAAGGTGGACCACGCTACCGTCGCGCGGCACATCGCGGCGCTCGAGCATGCGTTGGGCGAAAGACTGGTAGACCGGCTTGCGCGGCGGTGGCAGTTGACGGAGGCGGGCGGCGAAGTGGCTAGCGCGGCTGAAGGCATGCTGGCACAGGCCCATGCGCTGGAAAGGGGAGTGAGGGCGCGAAAAACGACAGCACGCGCGAAGGTAACGGTGAGTGCGCCGCCTTCCCTCGCGAGCACCTTCCTCGCGTTGCGCATTACAGAGCTGGGCTTGCGGCATCCCGAACTCGATCTGGTTCTGCTAGGCAACCAGTCCTTCATTTCGCTTGGTCGCCAGGAGGCGGACATCGCAGTCCGCCTGTCCAGACCGACCGAAATGACCAATGTCGCGCGTAGAGTCGGCAGGATGGCGTATCGGCTGTATGGGGCACCGGGCTATACCGAACTGCCCAGCGAAGAGTGGCAATTCATTGCTTACGACTCGTCGCTCGATCATGTGCCCGAACAGGAGTGGCTTTACCGCTTTGCCGACGGCCGAAGGATCCGGTTCAGGAGCAATGATCTGACGAGCCAGCTCGCCGCGGTGCGCATGGGTTTGGGCATCGCCGTATTGCCGCGTTTTTTCGCCGGGGCCGACAAGGGCGTGCTGGCTCTGGACACGGAAGAAAGGCTGTCGCGTGACATCTATCTCGTGGCTCACACCGATATGCGACGGAATGCGGCTATACGCGTGGTGATGGATTTAATCGCCGAAAAGCTCGCCGATGAATTCGTCGGGCACGAGTAGTCAAATGGGTGGCCGGCTACCCGGGCGCGGAGCCGGCCGGCGGATTAAGAGGCGCTTTGAGCCCGCTTTGAGCCCGCTTCAAGCCTCCTTCCGCACCTTCCCGCGCTTGAACAACTCCCGCGCCAGCGAACACAGTAACGTGGTCGTCGGCGATTCATCCTGCAAGCGTCGGCTCATGATGATCGGCGACGAGATATTGGCCGCCGGAACCGGCCGGTACACCACGCCATGTGCGCGCAAACCCTCGACGCTTTCCGGCACGAGACACACGCCGACCTGCGCCGCAACCAGCCCCAGTGCGGTTTGCAACTCCCTCACTTCATGGACCGCTTTCGGCTCCAACGCATGGTCGTGCATCGCCGATAGCTGCTGGTCCGCATAGCTCGGCCGCGGTGTGCTCGGATAGACGATCAGCGTTTCCTCGGCGAGTGCGGCAAGCGTAAGCGGCTTCTTCTGGCGTGCGAGCGGGTGGTTTTGCGGCAGCGCGGCAATCATCCGTTCTTCGACGAGCACTTCGCGCGCCAGTTGCGCATCGTCGAAACGCAAGCGGCCAAAACCCACGTCGATACGGCCGCCTTTGAGGGCGCCGAGTTGCTCGATCGTGAACATTTCGATCAACGACAACTCGATATGCGGCGCCGCCTCACGAAACGCGCGGATCACTGCAGGCAAGGCGCCATAGAGCGTGGACGGCACGAAGCCGATCACGATGCGCTCGGCCAGTTGCGCGAGGCGCCGCGTAAGCGGGGCGAGTTCGTCGGCGTCGTCGACCAGACGCTTGGCCTGCGCATAGAAAATGCGGCCGGCTTCGGTCAGCCGCAGCGGCCGCGAGCCGCGCTCGAACAGCGCGAGGCCAACGCTTTCCTCGATCTGCTGGATCTGGCGGCTAAGCGGCGGCTGCGTCATATGCAGGCGATTGGCGGCCCGCGTGATGTTCATTTCTTCGGCGACCGCAATGAAATAGCGGAGTTGGCGAAGTTCCATGCATACCCCTAAGGTATGGAAGTAGTCGGAATCGGTGTTGGACTGCTTCGCGGGTTGTTTCTACTATGGGGCTCTCATGAAAGCAGTTCAGGAGAGCAACGAATGATAGCAACACCCGTGAAGATCGAGAGCGTGGAGACGATTCTCGTTGACGTACCGACGATTCGTCCGCACCGGCTTTCGGTTGCAACGATGAATTGCCAGACGCTCGTGCTGGTGCGCATCCGTTGCGCCGACGGTATGGTTGGCGTGGGCGAGGGCACCACCATCGGCGGCCTCGCATACGGCGAGGAAAGCCCGGAAAGTATCAAGGTCAACATCGATACGTACTTCGCGCCGCTGCTCAAAGACATGGACGCAACCCGTCCAGGCGCGGCAATGGCGAAGCTGCGCGCGCTGTTTCAGGGCAACCGCTTTGCGAAATCCGCAGTTGAAACCGCTTTGTTCGATGCCCAGGCGCAGCGTCTCGGCGTGCCTCTGTCGGAGTTGTTCGGCGGCCGAGTACGCGATTCTGTGGACGTGGCGTGGACCCTCGCAAGTGGCGACACGACCCGCGATATCGACGAAGCCGAGCGTGTTTTCGAAACGAAGCGGCATCGTGTGTTCAAGCTGAAGATCGGCTCGCGCGCGCTGGTCGACGACGTCGCGCACGTCGTGGCGATTCAGAAAGCGCTGGAAGGCCGCGGCGAAGTGCGTGTCGACGTGAACCAGGCATGGACCGAATCCGAAGCGATCTGGGCCGGCAAGCGCTTCGCCGATGCAGGTGTTGCGCTGATCGAGCAGCCGATTGCCGCGGAGAATCGCGCTGGCCTTAAACGTCTGACGGATCTTGCTCAGGTGCCGATCATGGCGGACGAAGCGTTGCACGGCCCGGCGGACGCATTCGCCATCGCCAGCGCGCGTGCGGCCGACGTCTTCGCCATCAAGATCGCGCAATCGGGCGGCCTGACTGGCGCCGCGCAGGTGGCGGCGATTGCGCTCGCCGCGAACATCGACCTGTACGGCGGCACGATGCTCGAAGGCGCGGTGGGCACGATCGCCTCGGCGCAACTCTTCAGCACCTTCGGCGAACTGAAGTGGGGCACTGAACTCTTTGGGCCATTGCTGCTGACCGAAGAGATTCTCACCGAGCCGCTGCGCTACGAAAACTTTGCGTTGCACCTTCCACAAGGGCCCGGTCTCGGCATCACGCTGGACTGGGACAAGATCGACCGCCTGCGGCGCGATACGCGCAAAGGTGCAAACGTTACCACGAACTGACGGTTCATCCGCTAACCGCCGAGAACATTAAACGAAGGAGATACCCCATGAACAAGCAAGCTATCGACGCACTGCTGCAGAAAATCAACGACAGTGCCACCAGCGAAGGCAATCCGCGCACGAAGCAGATCGTCAACCGCATCGTCCAGGATCTGTTCTATACGATCGAAGACCTCGACGTGCAGCCGGCCGAGTTCTGGACCGCGCTGAATTATCTCGGCGACGCGGGCAAGAGCGGTGAGCTCGGCCTGTTGGCCGCGGGCCTCGGCTTCGAGCATTTTCTCGATCTGCGTATGGACGAAGCGGAAGCCAAGGCAGGTATCGAAGGCGGTACGCCGCGCACCATCGAAGGACCGTTGTATGTGGCGGGCGCACCGGTGTCCGACGGGCATGCACGACTCGATGACGGCACCGATCCCGGTCAGACGCTGGTGATGCGTGGCCGCGTGTTTGCCGAAGACGGCAAGCCGCTCGCGAATGCGCTGGTTGAAGTGTGGCACGCGAATCATCTCGGCAACTACTCGTACTTCGACAAGTCGCAGCCGGCTTTCAATCTGCGCCGCTCGATTCGCACGGATGCCGAAGGCAAGTACAGCTTCCGCAGTGTGGTGCCGGTCGGTTACTCGGTGCCGCCGCAAGGGCAGACGCAGTTGTTGCTCGATCAGTTGGGCCGTCATGGGCATCGTCCGGCGCATATCCACTTCTTCGTGTCGGCGCCGGGCTGCCGCAAGCTGACCACGCAGATCAACATCGACGGCGATCCGTATCTGTGGGACGACTTTGCGTTCGCCACGCGCGACGGCCTCGTGCCGGCGGTCAAGCAGGCCGAGGGCGCGGAAGGCAAGCCTTATGGCGTGGAAGGCCAGTTTGCGCTGATCGACTTCGACTTCACGCTGTTCAAGGAGCGCGACAACCTGCCGGGCGCCGAAGTGGAACGGCTGCGCGCTGAAGCCTGAGGCTGTGGCGCTCTAACGCGCCGACGCCTGAAAACGCATACACATACCGCATGAATCTATCGACCCTGGCTGCGCGACGGAGTATTCCGCGTAGTCGGGGTTTTTCATTACCGATCAGAAAAGGAGAGCCAACATGCTGTTTCACGTTGAGATGACCGTCAACCTGCCGCTCGATATGGACGCCGAGCGCGCCGCGCGCTTGAAATCCGATGAGAAAGCCATGTCGCAGAAGCTACAGGAAGAGGGTGTATGGCGGCACTTGTGGCGCATCGCTGGGCGCTACGCAAACATCAGCGTGTTCGATGTGGAAAGCCCCGCGCAACTGCATGACGTGCTGAGCCAGTTACCGCTGTTTCCGTATATGGATGTCGAAGTGCGCGCACTGTGCCGGCATGCATCGTCGATTCGCGACGACGACCGGTAAAGACGGAAGGAAGAAGGTGCTGCGAATGCAGCACCTGGCCGGCACTAAAAAACCTTAAAGATCGAGCACCAGCAGCGGTGACGTGGCGCGCGAGACGCAGCAGCAGATCACTTTGCCGCTTGCCCTTTCAGCTTTGCTCAGGCAATGGTCGCGATGCTCGGGCGTGCCGCTCACCACATCGACCATACAGGTCCCGCATACGCCTTCGCCGCATGAGGTATCGACTTCGATACCGATCGACGCCAACGCCGCGACGATCGTCGTATTTTTATCGACATGAACCGTAGCGCCGCTGCTGGCGATCTGTACATCGAATGCATCGAGCGCGTTTGATTCGCTGCTAGCCGCCGAAGCGGGCTCGGCGGCGAAGCGTTCAAGGTGAATCGCCTCGGCAGCCACGCGCTGTTCGCCGATCGCCACCACGCACTCCATGAAGGGTCCCGGGCCGCAGGTATAAATGTGCGAACCCTCGCGCGCACTTGCCACGCAGTCGGCCAGCACTGCATCGAGCTGTTCTTTTTCGACGCCGAAATGAGGCCGCACGAAATCACTGAACGGTGCGCGCGACAGCAACGGTAAGAACGCCGCATGCTCCGCGCTGCGCGCGAAATAATGCAACACGAAGCGCTCGTTCTGCTTGAGCAGGCGATAGGCCATGCTCAACAGCGGCGTGACGCCAATGCCTGCCGCAATCAGAATGTGCTCGCTCGCACCTGACGCAAGCTGGAACAGATTGCGCGGTTTGCCGATCGTCAATTCGCAACCGACCGTCACGTCGTCATGCAGCGAGCGCGAGCCGCCGCGCGACGCGTCCTCACGCTTGACGGCAAACAGGTGCGCTTCACGATGATCCGGGTCGCCACACAAGGAATATTGCCGCGTGACGCCTGAGGGCACGGTGACGTCGATATGGGCGCCGGGCTCGTAGCGGTCGAACGGTCGTCCGTCCAGACGCGAGATGCTGAACGAGCGCACGCCGTGCGCTTCGTCACGCACGCTGTCGACGCGTACGCTGAAGGTGGTTCTTTCCATGATCTTGCTGGCCAAAGGACAGGGAGGGGCAGAGCGGACGCCGCATGCAATGCGCGGCGGCCGGTTGTGCGTCAAGGATAAGAAGCCGCCGACAATCAGGCAAATCGATTAAAAATCAGTTGTGAAATAGATCACATTGATAATAGGGTGTCAGCCACGCGCCTTCGTCATCCTTCGACACCCGCCAGATGCCCGCGCCGAGATCGCCTTGCATCCGGTCGATTCAATTACTGGCGCGCGCATTCGTTTGATCAGGAAGTGGCGAGCGTGAAGCAGGAGGGCTGGATTGTGTGGTCGACTATTCTGGATACGCTGGGCGCGTTAGCTGTGCTGGCAAGTGTGGTCGCGCAGATCGCGTTCATCCGCAAATGCGGAAATCGGTGAACCGCCTGGTTCATCTTCGGTCAGCGCGGTGCAAGCCGCTCAGGTAGCGCATAGCGTTGCATCGTGCGCTCCATTCCATCGAGAAACGCCTGCTCGGCGGCGTTCATCTTGCGTGCGCGCAGCCACAGCAGATCGATGTCGACGTCGACCAGACCCTCTTCGGGTGGCAGACGCCACAGCCGCTGCTGCGCGAGATCGTCGCGCACGATGTGCTCCGGCAGACAACCGATGCCATAGCCCGCGAAGATCAGCCGCCGCACTTCGTCGAGGCTCGGCGAGGCCGCCACGATGCGTCCGGTAAAGCCGCGCTGATCGCGAAACACGGTAAGCGGCGAAAGGCTGTCGCCGATCTGGTCGCTGGTGAACGACACGAAGTTTTCCGCCAGCAATTGATCGATCGACAATGCATGCCGCCCGAACAGCCGATGATGCCGCCCGCAGAAAAGCGCATACCGTTGCCGCAGAAAGCAGCGCTGTTCGAGTTTGTCGACGGGGGTGCGGCACAAGCCGAGCCCGGCCGTGGCCGTCTTTTGCAGCAACGACGAGATGATGTCCGACGAGCGCATCACTTCGATCTGCAAATCCACGCGCGGATAGGTCTTGTGGAATTCCGCCAGGAATTCGTCGTAGACGCCGGAGTCGATCCGGCTCACCGACAGGAGCCGGATCGACCCGGTGATGTCGTCGCTGCGGTCGTCGAGTTCGGTTTCCAGCCGCGACATGTGGCCGTAAATATCGCTGGCGATGCGGTACACCTCCTCGCCGGCGCGGGTTGGTTCGAAGTGCGGGCCGCGGCGCTGGATCAGATTGCGCCCGAGCGTGTCTTCGAGCCGTTTAAGCGCCTGGCTAACTGCCGGTTGCGTCAGATGCAAACGCGCCGCGGCACGGCTCACGCTGCGCTCCTGCATGATGACGAGGAAGGTGCGCAGCAGGTTCCAGTCGAGCCGGTCATTCAAAAAACGCGTGACGTCCGCGCGCAACTGAGTCATGGAATCACCTTCGACATTAGCCAGATTTATAGCCGGGATAATAAACCGAAATTTGACTAATATTTTATGGCTGGCGATAAAACACCTCACAAGATGACCTGATATCAGGCATCGCGACAGAGGAGCCGCCATGAACGCTTCACCCCAAGCCACCCGTCAGCCCGTGCGAGCGGCCAGCGCCGCTTTCATCGGCACGATGATCGAGTGGTATGACTTCTACATCTGCGCCACGGCCGCCGCGCTGGTGTTCGGCGAGTTGTACTTCCCCTCACATGACCCGTTTGTCAGCACGATGGCGTCGTTTGCGACCTTCGCGGTTGGCTTCTTCGCGCGGCCGCTGGGCGGCGTGATCTTCGGCCACCTGGGCGATCGTATCGGCCGCAAGAAGGCGTTGATGACCACGCTGATGATGATGGGCGTCGCTACCGTGTGCGTCGGCTTGCTGCCGGCTTATACGAAGGTGGGCGTGCTCGCGCCGGTGCTGCTGGTGTTGCTGCGGGTGGTGCAAGGCGTGGCGGTGGGTGGCGAGTGGGGCGGCGCCGTGCTGATGGCCGGCGAACATGCGCCGAAAGGGCGGCGCACGTTCTTCGCTTCGTTCGCTCAACTGGGTAGCCCGGCCGGGCTGATTCTCTCGCTGATCGCATTTCGCGCGGTCACGTCGATGCCGCACGACGATTTCATCGCGTATGGCTGGCGTCTGCCGTTTCTGGCGAGCGCGGTGCTGCTCGCGGTCGGCATCTTCATCCGCATCGGTGTGAACGAGTCCCCGGAATTCCAGCGCGAGAAAGCAGCGAAGCGTACCGTCGAGTTGCCGATTGCCGAAGTGTTCCGTTCCTCCGGCGCGCTCGTTGCGCTGTGCATCGGCGCGAATACGATAGGCATTGCGGGCGTGTACTTCACCAACACTTTCATGATTTCGTACACCACGCAAAACATCGGCGTGTCGAAATCGCTGATTCTCGATTGCCTGTTCGCGGTCGCAATCATCCAGTTTCTGTCGCAACCGCTCGCCGCATGGCTTGCTGAAAAGATCGGCGGTGCGCGCTTCCTCAAGTTGGCCGCATTCGCCGCGATGCTCTCGCCCTATCCGATGTTCACGCTCGTGGAAAGCGGCAGCCGGCTATCGATGATTGTCGGCATCGCGCTTGCCGTGGTGTGCATGGCGAGTTTCTATTCGGTGATCGCGGGCTTTGTCAGCGGCGTGTTTCCGGTGCGGGTGCGTTATTCGGCGATCTCGCTGTCGTATCAGGTGTGCGGCGCGATTGCGGGTGGTTTGACGCCGCTGGCGGGGACATGGCTCGCGCACAAATTTACCGGGCAATGGTGGCCGCTTGCCGTGTTTTACACGTGCCTCGCCGGCATCTCGTTGTCGTGCATCGTCGCACTGGATGCGCTGAAACGCCGTCGTGCGGATGCCCCCGAAGCACTGCCTGCAAGCTGAATCAAATGAAATCAAGGACGTTCCCGGCGCGTGCGATGATGGCCGTACCGGCCTACGCCTGAAGCAAAGGAACTGGAATATGCAGACGTTTTTTCATCCGGCGCAGTTGAAGCATCATCCGCGCAGCTATCTGTCGCGTGGGCAGATGCGCACGCCGCAGGAAGTGCCCGAACGTGCGTTGCGCCTCGTGGAAGCCGTGAAGAGGCTCGGCTTCGACGTGCAGGAACCGGCGGATTTCGGTGCTGCGCCGCTCGCCGCGGTGCATGGGATGAACTATCTGCGCTTCCTCGAAGAAGCGCACCGCGAATGGAAAAAGATCCCCGCGGAGTGGGGCGACGAAGTGATGTCGAACGTGTATATCCGCGAGAACAATCCATTGCGCGGCGTGCTTGCGCAAGCGGCACGCTATCTCGCCGATGGTAGTTGTCCGGTCGGCGCGGATACCTACGAATCCGCTTACTGGTCGGCGCAGAGCGCGCTGGCCGGCGCGCACGCGATTCTCGACGGTGCGGGTGAAGCGTACGCGTTATGCCGCCCGCCGGGCCATCACGCGCGTGCCGAAGCGGCCGGCGGTTTCTGCTATCTGAACAATGCGGCGGTTGCAGCGCAGGCGCTGCGGCAGAAGTACGGGCGCGTCGCGATTCTCGATACCGACATGCATCACGGCCAGGGCATTCAGGAGATTTTCTACGGTCGTGACGACGTGTTGTACGTGTCGATCCACGGCGACCCGACAAATTTCTATCCCGTGGTAGCCGGTTTTGAAGACGAGCGCGGCGCGGAGAAAGGCGAGGGCTATAACGTCAATCTGCCGATGCCGCATGGTTCAACGGAAGCCGTGTTCTTCGAGCAAGTCGACGCGGCGCTGCGCGTTCTCGCCCGTTTTCAACCGGATGTGCTGGTCGTTGCACTGGGCTTCGACATCTACAAGGACGATCCGCAATCGATGGTGGCGGTGACCACCGAGGGCTTCGGCCAACTCGGCGGCCAAATCGGTGCGCTGAAACTGCCGACGTTGATCGTGCAGGAAGGCGGGTATCACATCGAAACGCTCGATGCGAATGCGCAGTCGTTTTTCGGCGGGTTTGCGTCGAAGCGATGAAGCCAGGCGGGTGTCGCGCCGGCGTCAGCGTCGGTGCCCGCCGCGCCTTTGTTTGACCGTCCCTCGTGTGTTCCGCCCCCAACGTCTTTCAGATTGTTCGGCTCATCCGACGTATCTATTCGTTTCCAGCCGCTTTATCCATGCGGCCAGTGTGCCTACATTGTGTCCAGTGACAGCGCCACTGCATGTCCCGCTTCATCGGCGTCCATCCCGCGAATCTTCGCGACAGCGACGCCGGCGCGAACTCCATCCAAAGGAAACGATCATGAGCAAACTCACAGGTAAGGTTGCGGTTGTAACGGGCGCATCGAAAGGTATCGGTGCAGCGATTGCGAAAGCATTGGCGGCGCAAGGCGCATCGGTGGTGGTGAACTATGCGTCCAGCAAGGCCGGCGCAGACGACGTGGTCGCCGCAATCACCGCAGCGGGCGGCAAAGCAGTGGCCGTTGGCGGCGATGTTTCCAAGGCAGCGGACGCGAAAGGCATCATCGATGCGGCAGTCGAAACCTATGGCCGCCTCGACATTCTCGTCAACAATTCCGGCGTGTATGAGATGGCGCCGATCGAAGACATCACCGAAGCGCACTTCCACAAGCACTTCGACGTGAACGTGCTGGGCCTGCTCCTGGTCACGCAAGCGGCGGTGAAGCATCTGGGCGAAGGCGGCAGCATCGTGAACGTCAGCTCGGTCGTCAGCCGCATCACGCCGCCGGGCAGCTCGGTCTATACCGCCACCAAGGGCGCGGTGGACGCCATCACCGGCGTGCTCGCACGCGAACTCGGCCCGCGCAAGATTCGCGTCAACTCTGTGAATCCCGGCATGGTTGAAACGGAAGGCACGCATACTGCCGGCTTCATCGGCTCGGACTTCGAGGCCTGGGCGGTCAGCACAACACCGCTTGGCCGTATCGGTCAGCCTGACGATATCGCCGACGTCACCGTGTTCCTTGCCTCCGACGACTCGCGCTGGATGACCGGCGAAAGCCTGATCGCCAGCGGCGGTTCGCGGTAAAAGGATTGGCGAGCAGCGTGTAGTGGTGGGTTCGTATGGCGATGCCATGCACTGCCTCGACACGCGCCCCCTGCGCCAGAACCGCATGAAAACGCCGCCGGGCAATCGTTGCCCGGCGGCGTTTTGTTTCATTGCGCCGCCATAGTAGCGGCGCTTGTCAGCTCCACCGCAAACAACGCGTCCAACAGATTCGACCCCGGCCTTTCAGCGAGCCGCGTGAGCGATTCGATCATCTGCACCTGACAATCCTGAAGCGGAATCATCCTGATCCGCCGCGATTCATTGAATTCGGCGCGCGCGATCACGCCCACCCCCATGCCTTGCGCGACCGCTTCCTCCAGCGCTTCACGCCCGTCCACGTACATCACCGGTTCGACCTGCAACGACTCGCGCACCAGTTCGATTTCCAGCAATTGCTGAGTGACCGATTGCCGCTCGCGAAAAATCATCGGCTGTTGCACGAGTTCCGCGTAGCTCAGCTTGCGTTTCTTCGCCACGGGATAGCTCACCGGCACCATGGCCACCAGCGGATCGCGCCGCAGCACGCGTGACTCGAGCCGGCTGTGCACCTGCGGGGCGGCGGTAATGGCGGCGTCGACCGCGCTCGACAACACGCGCTGCATGCAATCCGCGGCATTGGCGATCGAGAGCGTTACGACGATCCCCGGATGCAGCTTGCGAAAGGCGCCAATCAGCGCGACGGCCAGATCGGGCGCGTCCGCCACCAGCGAGAGCGAGCCGGACTCGAGCCCACCCGCGGATTCGAGCAGTTGCCGCGCGTCGCGCTCGCAGCTAAGCATCTGCCGCGTCACGGTGAAGAGACGCAGGCCGAGTTCGGTGGTTTCGACGCCGCGCGGGCCGCGCTCGAACAATTTGACGCCGTAATCCTGCTCGAGCCGCTTCACGTGATCCGACACCGCCGGCTGCGTGAGCGACAGCGCTTGCGCCGCTTTGGAAAACCCGCCGTGTTCCGCGACCGCATGAAAGGCCCGCAATTGCGCGTATTGCACGTCTGCCTCATCGAGAGATAAGTTTTTACGATACCTGCATCGATTATATCGATTTTACCGATGGACAGCCTTTCTGTACCGTGTCATGACCGCAACAGCGATATCGGAGATTCCGACCATGGAAAGCGCGATCGACAGCTCCCCGACAGTGTCCGCACTGCCTTCAACCGTGATGTGTGCCGCACCGGCCCAGGGCGAGCCGTATCTGTTGACGCCGGGACCGCTGACCACGGCGCTCTCGACCAAGGAAGCGATGCTGCGCGACTGGGGTTCGTGGGACGGCGACTTCCGTGCGATGACCGCTCAACTGCGCCGCAGCCTGCTGGACATTGCCGGCGACAGCGACGGCGAGTACGACTGCGTACCGCTTCAGGGCAGCGGCAGCTATTGCGTCGAAGCCATGCTCGGCAGCCTGATTCCGCGCGACGGCCACGCCCTGGTTCTGGCCAACGGCGCCTACGGCAAGCGCATCGCAACCACCCTCGGCTATCTCGGCCGTGCCTGCACGGTGCTCGACAAGGGCGACTACCTGCCGCCGCGCGGCGCCGAAGTCGAAAGCATGCTGGACGCCGATCCGCGCATCACGCACGTGGTCGCGGTGCATTGTGAAACGAGCTCCGGGATTCTCAATCCAATCGAAGAAATCGCCGCCACCACCGCTAAAAAAGGTCGCAAGCTGCTGATCGACTCGATGAGCGCATTCGGCGCGGTGCCGCTCGATGTGCGTCAGATTCCTTGCGAGGCGTTTGTCTCGTCGGCGAACAAATGCATCGAAGGCGTGCCCGGTTTCGGCTTCGTGATCGCTCGCAAGCGTGCGTTGCAGGAGGCCAAGGGCCGTAGTCATTCGCTCTCGCTCGATGTGTACGACCAGTGGGACGTGATGAACCGCACCGGCCAATGGCGCTTCACGCCGCCGACGCATACCGTCGCCGCGTTTATCGAAGCATTGCGTCTGCACAAGCTCGAAGGCGGCCAGGCCGGGCGTCTCGCGCGTTACGCGAACAATCGCGACGTGCTGGTCGCGGGCATGCAGGAACTCGGCTTCGAGCCGCTGCTGAACGCGCGTTGGCGCTCGCCGATCATCGTGACGTTTTTTGCGCCGGCGCATCCGTCGTTCAAATTCGAGCACTTCTATGAATTGATGAAGAAGCAGGGTTTCATCATCTATCCGGGCAAGCTGACGGTGGTGGACAGCTTCCGCATCGGTTGCATCGGTCAGGTGGATGAGCGCGTGATGCACCGCGTGGTGCGGGCCTGCGCGCAGTCGCTGCAAGCGATGGGCGTCGCGCATGCCGCGCCGCCTGCGGCGGCGCTCGAAGAGCGCAAGACTTTGGCCGAAGCGGCTTGAGCAGCGCGGCTTGAGTGCGGAATACAAACGCGCGGCACGTCGCGCGAGCCTTACAACCTCCAGAGAATCGAAGTAAATGAAACACGTAAAAGCAGTGATTTTCGACTGGGCCGGCACGGTGGTCGATTATGGTTCGTTGGCGCCGATGGGTGCGTTTGTCGAGACGTTCGAGCAGTTCGGCGTGTCGATCACGATCGACGAAGCACGTGGCCCGATGGGCATGGCCAAGCGTCCGCATATCGCGGCGCTGATGGCCTTGCCGCGCGTGTCGCAAGCATGGGCCGACAAGTACGGCCACAAGCCGGGCGAAGCGGACATCGACGCCGTGTACGACGTCTTCGTGCCGAAGAATATCGCGGTGGCCGCGAGCTACAGTTCGGTGATTCCGGGCGTGGCGGAAGTGACGAGCGCGCTGCGTAGCGACGACATCCGGATCGGCACGACCACCGGCTATACGCGCGAAATCATGGCCGAGATCGTGCCGGGCGCGGCGGCCCAGGGTTTTTCGCCGGATAGCATCGTGTGTACGGGTGACACGCCGGAAGGGCGTCCGTCGCCGTACATGATCTACAAGACGCTGCCGGAATTGGGTGTGTGGCGTGCGAAGGATGCGATCAAGGTCGACGACACCGAGGTCGGTATCGAGGAAGGGATCAACGGCGGCACGTGGGCGGTGGGTGTTGCCGTCAGCGGCAATGCCTTCGGTATGGCTGAGGACGACGTCAAGGCATTGGCGCCGGATGAATTCGCATGGCGGCGCAAGGTGGCGATCCAGAAGTTGCAGGCCGCCGGGGCGCACTATGTGATCGATAGCGTGGCGGATCTGATGCCGGTGGTGCGTGACATCGATGCGCGGTTGGCGCGAGGCGAGCGGCCTTAAGCGAATGCGAGGCACAAAGGCGTTCGGCTGCACCGCAGAAGATCCGGATTACGCGATCGCAGGTTGCAATTGTCTGCTGAATGAATCAGCTTCCTACCGCTCAAGTTTCGAATGCAGATGCCGTTGACACGAGCTAGTCACTTCCGGGAACCCAGCCGTGCAACTCGCTTACAGTAACGATCGTCTGTCCAGCAGGATGTTGGTTGATCCGTCCGCCGCTGGCGAACCCGAGGTGGAATCGTCGGTCATCGAGTGGTTGTTGCATGACGATCAGGTGATGCGCGAATGCTTCACGCACGCGGCGGAAATCCTGAAGAGCGTAACCGGCGCGGCGATCACCGCGATCACGTTGCTCGACGAGGAGCATCAGCACTACCGGGCCGAAGTCGGCATGGCGATGCCGCTCGTGACCCGCGCTCGTTCGCTGGCCGACTACGCGGTGCGCGACGCGGAGTTGTTCGTCATCGAGGATGCCCACGACGACACCCGTTTCGGTGAATGCATGCTGGTGCAGCGCCATCCCTTCGTGCGCTTTTACGCGGCGATTGCACTGCGCGCGCCGAACGGCGAGATCGTCGGCGCCCTGTGCGCGATGGACCCGGCACCCGGCCGCCTGGATGCGTCGCAACGCGGCGTGTTTTACCACCTGCGCGCGATGATCGAAAACGATCTGAAAATGCGCACGGCCACCGCGATCGACCCGCTCACCCAGTTGTACAACCGCCGCTTCCTGCTGGAAAGCATCGCGCGCAAGTGGAAAGACGCACGCGAGGGCGACGTGATGGGCTCGGTGGTGGTCGACGTCGACTGGTTCAAACAGTACAACGATACCTACGGCCACCAGGCGGGCGACCATTGTTTGCGCAAGGTGGCTTCGGTGATGCAGGCGGCGGCCGATGGCGAGCGCATCATCGCCGGGCGCATGGGTGGCGAGGAGTTCGGCCTGCTGGTGCTGCGAGCGGAGCCGGTGGCGCTTGAAGACACACTCGAAGCGCTGCGGCAGGGCGTCGAGGATCTGGCGATCGAACATCGCGCCTCGCCGCTCGGCATGGTGACGGTGAGCGTCGGCGCCTCGTTGACGCGCATGACCGAGGGGTCGCGGCTGGCGCATCGCGAGGGCTTCGCGAGCGCGGACCGGGCGCTGTATCGCTCAAAACACGACGGCAGGAATCTGGTGACGATGGCTTAGGGCAGGCCGCCTCGCGCGGGGACGGGTCTATACGGAAGCTCGCTGACGACGGTGCGGTTCCCGTCGGATCATAGCGGCGCGATAATGCACTGCAGTCCACACAGACGACCCGGCCGGTTTAGCCGGACGGCGTCGCTAACCGGTGCAAGCGGAGGCGGCCTATGAACGCGCTTGGCAGATCCACACTGCTGGTTCTCACCCTGGCGTCGGCGGTTTCAATGGCCGATGACCAGACGCCCATGACCAAAGAAGCACTGGCGAAGGCGGTGCCAGGCTCGACGATGGAGCGCACGAACGACAGCGGACGAGTCAGGAACTGGACCAATAACGAAGACGGCAGCGCCACGATCACGCGCATGCCCCGACCAGGCGGCAAGCAGGGCGTGCAGAAGACATCCGGACACTGGTCGATTTCCAATGACGGCCGCTACTGCCTGACCGAAGACTGGTCCACCAAAGAAGGCGGTCCTGTGGACTGGTGCCGTCACGTCGTGGCCGGACCCGGTGGGGCACTGCAGTTCGTCAACTGACCTTCGCGCAGTGCCCGCACCCTGGCGCTCGCTCATGGCGTTGCAGTTATCAGCTTCAGCCCCGCAGGCAGCGATTCTCCGAACACCCGGCCTTCGTCGGCGTCATCGAGTTCCACGGTCTCGCCGACCATCGTGATCCACGCGCGCGGCGCATTGGCCGCTTCGAGTTTGCGCACCACGGTATGGCGCAAGTCTTCGGGCAGGTCGCGCGAGCGGTCGCCGGTCATGCGGGCGATCTGCACGGCGGCGAACGCTGCGGGGTCGACCTTCTTCCAGTCGAGCGCGAGGATCGTGTTCAGCCAAAGCGCCGCGATGTCCGGCGGCACGACGCTATGCGCGCTGCCATAGAACGGCCGCCGCGCACCGATGCGCCCGACCGCCCACCAGCTCTGATGATTTTCCGCGGGTTTCTTCAAGCGCGTGAGCACGGATTCGCCGAGCTCGATCTTGCGTTCGACCGGAATGCGTTCGAGCGACGCGCTTAGCCTGACCATGTCGGTGAAGCCGGTTTTCGACACGTCGAAGGGCAGTTTGTGACGCGATTGCGCGGCCGTTTGCAGATAGGCCATCGCGTCGAGCACGCGTAGTTGCGCGCTTTCGTCGAGCCCGCCCGCCGCGCGGCGCCATAGCGTCCACCATTCCGACCACACCTGGCTTTCGTTGACGTACTGGATGCCGTCGTCGAAGAGCGACCAGAGTTGCTCCACACGCCATTCGTCGAGCGGATAGCCGAAGCCGGGCCGCACGCAATAGCCTGCGAGATTCAGCCACAAGCGTTCGTGGTCCGCCGAGCGCCGCCGGCGCCGCGCACGCTCCCACAGCGCGCCGAACAGTTCACGCAGCAGCGCGCTGTTCCAACCTTCGCGCGGGCCGAGCAGTTGTTCGAGTTGCGAGCGCAGGCGTTTGATTTCTTTCGGGTCGACGTTTTGCGCGCGTGTGCCGAAGCAGCGGTCGATATGGTCGATCGCCTGGTCGAGCGCGGGGTGCCGGGCTTGTGACGCATCCGCCGCCAGGTTCACCTGAGCATCTTCGCGGCGCAACTGGAATTCGAACAGCCAGCGCTGCGCCGGATTGTCGAGCTCGATGCAGTGGACTTCGAGCGTGCCCACTTCCGTGAGAGAGGTTGCGATCTGTACCGCGGTTTCGCCGCGCGTCGTGCTCGCGCCGCGCTGTTGCACGATCGTCGCAATAGGTGGCAGCCGAACGAAATCGCCTTGTGCAAGGTCGGCCATCTCGCCTGGTTGATAGATCGTATCCGCGCTTGAAGAGGCCAGGTGAAATCGCACAGGGTGCCCGAGGCGCAGCGCGAATGTTCGGTCTTCGATCCGGATTTCGTGGCCTTCTTCGGTGCCGCGCGGCAGCAGGCAGATGCCGCGTTGCGCCGGTTCGGCGTCTCGTTCGTCATCGCCGGTTTCGTCGAGAACGAGGAAGTAACTGCGTGCCGAGCCGCCACCGATTTTCGGCGCCTGGCCAGCGCGCGCGAGGGCATAAGCGACCGCGCCGCGCGCCACGGCGACGTCGGGATTGTCGTTGTGCAGAACGTTGAGCGGTTCGCCGCGCCACGTGCCCAAAGTGCTGGACAGGCGTTGCGCGAGTGCTTCAGCGCGGAACACGCCGCCGTTCAGTAACAGCGTGTCGGGCACCGGCAACGGCTCGTCCTGAGCTTCGCCCGCACCGGAGGGAAGCGCGGAGGAATCAGTAGCCGAACCCAGCGCCTTACGCGACTGCGCCGCGAAGCGATTCAGAAACGCCGCGATATGACGCGTGACCGCCGCATCGGTGGCATAGGGCAGGCCGAACTCGACAATCGCGCCGCGCGGCCTGCCCGGCCGTTCGTTCGATGCCACCGCCGGAAAGAATCCGTCGACGATGATCTGCTCGACTTCCTCGCGCGTGACCTGCGCCGTGCGCGCGCCGCCGATCAGCTTCGAGCCTGCGCCGAGCAGCGTGATCGAAGCCGACTCCGGCGCGTCTGGGCCGAGCAGTTGTTCCTTCGCGCCGCGGCAACGCTCGACCAGTTGCGAGAGGCTCGCCGCCGATAGACGCGTGCGCTCGTTGCCCGCTTGAGGCAAACGCGCCTCGACGCGATGCGCGAGCGCGAGATCCATGTTGTCGCCGCCGAGCATCAGATGGTTGCCCACACCGATACGCGTGAGCTCCGGCTCGCCGTCACGCATGCGGACTTCAATCAGCGTGAGGTCGGTGGTGCCGCCGCCCACGTCGCAGATCAGTACGAGTCGCGTGTCCGCCAGTTCGGTCGCAAGGCTTTCGCGATGATGAAACAGCCAGTCGTAGAACGCGGCCTGCGGTTCTTCGAGCAGCCTTAATGTGGGCAGGCCCGCCATCCGCGCTGCTTCCACCGTCAGCGCTCGTGCGCCTTCGTCGAAAGAAGCGGGCACCGTCAGCACGATGTCTTGCGCTTCGAGTGGCGCGTCGGGAAAGCGTTGATTCCAGGCCGCCCGCACGTGCGCCAGATAGCTCGCGCTGGCTTCGACCGGCGAGACCTTGCGGACATCGTCCGCGGCGCCCCACGGCAGGATCGGCGCGACCCGGTCCACCGACGCGTGCGACAGCCAGCTTTTCGCACTCGCCACCAGCCGTCCCGGCACCTGGCCGCCGAGCGCACGCGCGAGCCTCCCGATTACTACTGGCGGATCCTGCTGATTTTCGACAGCTTTATCGATCGAACCGTCAGGCGCGCTCCACGGCAACTGCAAATCGCCCGCACTCAGCTCGCCCGGCGCCGCGTGATACCGCACCGAAGGCAGCAGCGGCCGTGAGGAGACTTCGCCGAGACTCACCAACTGATCGATCTCGAAGACGCGAATCTCCTGCGAGCCTGCCGCAGCATAGGCCAGCACCGTGTTACTGGTGCCGAGATCGATGCCGACGCTGTAGCGCTTCAGCTTCACTTCAGTCATGCATTGGCGTTGCCGCGCACGTCGAACTCGACCTTCCAGCGTTCGTCGGTGCCGCGCGGCACGGCTTCGAGTTCGAGCGTGCCGGCTTCCGTCACGCGCGCACGCAGCTTCACCGGCACGACTTCACCAGCGGTGCGGCCGGCGAACGGCAGCGTCGCCTGGATTTCCTCCAGTTCCTGCAACTCCTCGGGCCCCCAGAAGTCGAGCAGCGTGCCGACCTGATCCTGACGACGCACCGACGATCCGAAGAAACGGAAGTGCACCGGCTCGCCGACGACCAGGCCGAACTCCTGCGCCGGCAGTTCGGCGTCCGTACCTTCCTCCATGCCGAACGGCGCGACGCACAGCGCCTGCACCGGCGGCTCGAGACCGGGGACGGCGGGCATCGCCGATTCGATGGCGATGTAGTACGCGCGTGCGGTGCCGCCACGAATACGCACGCCCTGGCCGCGCCGTACATAGCCGTAATAAGCCGCGCCGCGCGCGACGGCGAGATCGAGATCCGCGCCTTCGAGCAGGCGTGCCTGCGGCGCACCTTCGGCACCGAGCCAGCCATTGAGCGTGCCCATGATCCGCTCGACCAGCAGCGGCGACTTGAACACGCCGCCGTTGAAGAGCACTGCAGTGGGGTGCAGGAAAGTCGCGCCTTCCGTCGTGACGATATCGCGCAAGCCTTCGAGTTCGGCCAGCGCGCCCACCTGACGGCCAAGGAAGGCCGCCAGATGCCGCGTGATGCCCGCGTCCTGCGCATACGGCAGGCCGAGTTGCGTCAGACCGGCACGCGCGCGGCTCACCGGACGCGCCGCGCTATCCACCTGCGGGAAAAAGCCTTCGAGGATCGTCTGGGTCAACTCCGCACGCGTGAGTTCGGTGCGAATCGAACCGCCGATCAGCTTCGAACCGCGGCTCGGTACGACGAGCGGTACGGTATCGGTCGACGGATCGCTGAGCAGCGTTTCCTTCGCCGAGCGGCAGGCATAGGTGAGGGCGCGCAGTTGCCACGCGTCGGCCTGGGTACCCTGCGCGGCAAGTTTGCGCGCGACCACGTGGGCAAGCGCGAGGTCCATGTTGTCGCCGCCGAGCAGAATGTGTTCGCCGACCGCGACGCGATGCAGTTCGAGATTGCCTTCGCGCTCGATCACGGCGATCAGCGAGAGGTCGGTCGTGCCGCCGCCGACATCGACCACGAGAATGATGTCGCCGACCTTGACCTGCTTGCGCCATTGGCCGCCGCTCTTCTGAATCCAGCTATAGAGCGCGGCTTGCGGTTCTTCGAGCAACGTCATACGTCCGTAACCGGCGGCTTCCGCTGCTTCGGCGGTCAACTCGCGTGCGGCCGGATCGAACGATGCAGGGATCGTTACCGTGATGTCTTGCTGGCTGAACGGTGCGTCCGGATGCGCGTGATCCCACGCTTCGCGCAGGTGCGTCAGATAGCGCACCGAGCTTTCGAGCGGCGACACGCGAGCGACTTCAGGCGGCGCGTCGTTCGGCAGAATCGCCGCGCGACGATCGACGCCGGGATGGCACAGCCAGCTCTTGGCGCTCGACACGAGCCGAATCGGCGTGGCCGCGCCGCGGCTGCGGGCGAACTCGCCGACTGCGAATTCGCGCTGGCCGGTCCACGGGAGGTACAGGTCGCCGGAGGCGAGTTCGTCCGGATGCGGCAGGTAGAGGAACGAGGGCAGCAGATCGAGGTTGTCGATCGCGCCGGGACCGGTAAGTTGAGCGACCGGCAGCACGCCTTGGGCGGTCTTTTCACCATCGCTGGCCGTGGTGTCCACGTAGGACAGCGCGCAGTGCGTGGTGCCTAGATCGATACCGATTGAAAAGCGTGCGTCGCTCATAGCTCCACCTCGGCCGGTGCGATTACCTTGGCGTTATGGCTGTCGGTCAGCTTCGGCAGACGCACTTCGTCGACACGCCAGCCGCGGTGGCTGATGCTGCCGTTAAACGGCGCCTTGCCGACCACATTGCCGGTCAGGCGAATCGAGGTGGCGTCGAAACCTTCGGCCAGCGTCACGCGGCTGCCTTCGGCTTCGTCGCGCACCGGACGGATCGTGAAATGCTCGCGCAGCGTCGTGCGGCAGCCGTCGTGCACGAGGCGGGCGGCGGCGCCGATGTCGGCGTCGCTATAGGCCTTGATATCTTCTTCGACGAAATCGATGAAGCGCGCGTCGCGTTGCAGCAGGCCAAGCAGTTGGAGTGCGGCGTCCGGGCTCGCTTCTTTCAGCGTGGGCGCCGGTTGCGGGGCTGGAGCCGGTGCCGCGGCAGGAGCGGGCGTGGGTGCGGGTGCAGCGCTCGCGGCAGCGACGCCACCTGCGTCGCCGTTACGCAGACGCAGCACCCCGGCGGCGAATTCGCCATCGCCGAGGATGCTGAAAAACGTACTGACGGCAAGTGAAATCCTGCCGAGGAAAGACGGGTTCGAATCGGTCATGAATGCTCCTGAGGGGCTCTGTTAAAGGACGAGCTGTCCTGGCTGCGCCGCAAGCGACGAGCCCGGCGTGCCTGATTGGCGTGCTGGGCCGTCGTCATGCGTCATTGCGAGGGTCGGCGGCAAGCCTGCCGCCGAGGTCTGATTCATCCGGATTCGCGGCGCGTTTTGCGCGCGCAAAACCGGTATTTTGCCTTGTCGCGCGCTCGACGCGGGCAAAGGCGGGAATTCTAGCGGCTAATGGGTGGAGATTGGCGGGTGGCGCAGGCCGTCTTCCGGATGTACCCGGCTGCCCATTTCACGCGGCGTGCGGCCCGAATTCGGCCACCACCTGATCGATAAACGCGCGCAATTTCGGGGTGGCGCGGCTGGCCGGAAACACCAGATGCATGGGTCGCGCGGGTGCTTCGTAGCCGTTCAGCAGGCGTACCAGCCGGCCCGCGGCGAGTTCGTCCTTCACCGCCACTTCGGGCGCGAGGATCACGCCGCCGCCATTGAGGGCCGCGGCCAGCAGCGCTTTCACGTCGTTGGCCTGAAAGCGGCCTGAGATCGGCACCACGTGTTCGCCCTGGGCATCGGCGAAATGCCATTCGGTTTGAACCGGCAGGCTCGTATAGACGAAGCTCAGGCACTCGTGCTCCGCCAGCGCTTGCGGCGTCTGCGGCTCGCCGCGCTCGGCCAGGTAGTCAGGCGACGCGCAGGCAATCAGCCGGTACGGCATCAACTGTCGGGCGATCAACGACGAATCCGACAGCGAGCCGAGACGGATCGCGGCTTCATAGCCTTCGTCGATCAGATCGACGAAGCGGTCGGTCAGCGCCAACTCGACCCGTACCTCGGGATTGGCCTTCAGGTAGCGCGTGATCATCGGCGCGAGACAGCAGGTGCCGAAGGTCACTGGCGCGGTGATGCGCAGACGCCCGCGCGGCGAGGCAGACAGCTCCTGCGCGACCGATTCGGCCGCGTCGGCATCCGCCAGCAGTGCCTTGCAGCGTTCGTAGAAAATCTGGCCGATCTCCGTGAGGCTCTGGCGGCGCGTGGTCCGGTTAAGCAAACGCGCGCCAACGCGCTCCTCCAGCGTACTGACATGCTTGCCGGCCATCTGCGCGGAGATGCCGAAGGCGAGCGCAGCCGCGGCGAACGAGCCGCTGTCGGCGGTTTTCACGAACACGGCCATGCTGGTCAAGCGGTCCATGATTCACCACTGCTGGTTTCGACAGTCATCAAACTACGCCTGTTTATCCGATTGAAGTTTTGAATCATAGTGCTTCTCACCGATGGGCGGACGCTCAACCGAGTGCTCCGCGGATAAACATGGAGTGTGAAACATGAAGATAGGCATTCTCGGCGCCGGCTTTCTCGGCCGCGCGATGGCGACCGTCGCGAAGATCCATGGTCACGAAGTCATGATCAGTAATTCCCGTGATCCGCGAACTTTGATCAGTACGGCCGCGGCGCTTGGCTGCGCGCTCGGCACGGCTGAAGAGGCGGCGAAGTTCGGCGACGTGGTGGTGGTGACCGTGCCGTTCAGCAACATTGGCGCGCTGCCGGTTGCGGCACTCGACGGCAAGATCGTGATCGACACGTGCAACTACTATCCCGACCGCGACGGCCACATCGAGGCGCTCGACAGTCGCTCGACGACCACCAGTCAGATGCTGGCCGCCGCGTTGCCTGGCGCGAAGGTGGTCAAGGCCTTCAACGCGATTCTGGCGAGGGACCTCGAAACGGACGGCAAGCCTGCCGATGCGCCGAACCGCCGGGCATTGCCGTTCGCGAGCGATGACGAGCAGGCCAAGCACGTCGTGCGCGGGCTTCTCGATCAGTTCGGCTTCGATCCAGTCGATGCCGGTGCGCTCACCGACAGTTGGCGCTTCGAGCGTGCGAAGCCGGTCTATTGCATTGCGCTGGATCGCGCGGGCATCGTTGAAGGATTGGCGGCGGCGCAGCGGGACGTCGAGTTGCCGCATGGATCGTGGCGGCATTGAGGGGAGCGTGGCGATGTGTTCCCAAAATTAAATCGATGTGCGACTATGCCCTCCATGGAATCCCGTAACGTACTGTTCATCTTTTACCACCATCACGGTCGCATGCAGTTGCGCCGTGGTTCGTTACGTCCATAGCAGGGAATCGGGACTTTACTGATCCCGTTTCGTGCACCAACGACCAAGGCGCCCCCAGGGCGCCTTTTTTTATTTCTACGCACAAGAGGACCAGACATGACCATGATCCGTGGAACCCGTTTTATCGTCGGAACCGAAGCCGCGCAGATTCGTGCACTCGAAAATCGCTTCCGGAGCTACCTTCATTGAAGCCGGGGCAGAGGAGGCGATCGTTCCTGCGCTGTGGGGACAAGACACCTTCATCCAGAAAGCCGGTGGCAGTGAGGTCATCGGGCAGATGTGGGCTTTCCCGGACAAGAAAGGCAGACCCTGCTGTCTGATCCCGGAAGCGACAGCGCTGTTCCAGGAGCGCTGCAAGGAATTGCTGGGACGGCAAACGGAGCGCATGGTGTTCTACGTCGCGCGGTGCTATCGGTATGAGCGGCCTCAGGCAGGCCGTTACCGCGAATTCTCGCAACTCGGCTTCGAATATCTTTGCCCGGATCCGCAACGGGCCAACGTGCGCAGTCAGGAGATCGTGGCGGGTTTTCTGGATTCCTTCGGACTGCGCTACGAAATCGACAGTTCGGCTCGACGCGGTCTTAGCTATTACCTGAACGGCATGGGCTTCGAGATGCGCTGCACCGAACTCGGCGCGCAACAGCAGATCGTCGGCGGTGGGGCGTATCGGGAAGGTGCGGGTTTTGGCATCGGCGCAGAACGGTTGCTGCTGGCGATGGTGGCTCAAGGAATCGTATAGAGGGCTAACTCATCGCATCGAGCAACCCATACCACGCAACCCCGGCGCTGATATAAAAGCGCTGAAGCGCATGCAGCGGGATCCGTCGGATTGATGTCGGCGGCAACGGCAGTCCACGCGTCGCGCCTGCCAGATGCGCGGCGAGGTGTTTGCCGAGCGTCGTTGCCATCGCGATGCCGCGGCCGTTGTAGCCCAGCGCGATCGTCAGCCCCGGTGTGGGCAGGTGAACATGCGGCAGGAAATCCCGCGTGATGGCGATGCGCCCGGCCCAGCGATACTCGTACTCGACTTCCGCCAGTTGCGGGTACAACAATCTGGCCGCACGTTCGAGGTGTGCCCAGTCCGCCGCGCCGCGTGGTTCGCGAAAAGGTCCGCGGCCGCCGATCAACAGGCGGCCTTCGCTGTCGCGCCGGAAGTACAGCAGCAAGCGCCGCGAATCCGACGCCACTTCGCGCCCGGGCAGGATGCTTGCGCTGATCCTCGCGGCCAGCGGCTTCGTCGCCACGATGAAGCTGTTCGCCGCGATCACCGACTGCGCGATCCCCGGCCACAGCGAATCGCTGTATCCGTTGGTTGCAAGCAGGACCTGACTCGCGTCGATGGTCGGTCCTTGAGCCGTGTGAATGCGCCATCCATCGGCGCGCTGTTCGAGGCGGTTCGCGACCGTCGCGCCGTGAATCGCCACGCCACGCGCGAGGGCAGCGCGCGCAAGTCCCCGCGCGTAGCTGAGCGGTTGCACGCTGCCCGCGCGGCGGTCCACCCATCCCCCGACAAACGCATCCGTTCCAAGCCGCTGCGCAATCTGCGCGCGATCGAGCAACTCGACGCGCGCGCCACGCGATTCCCACTGGCGCGCACGCGCATGCAGCGTATCGAGCAGCCTGGTCGAATGCGTGGGCTGAATCCAGCCGGCGCGTGTCGCATCGCATGCAATATCGTGGCGCTCGATCAGATCGAACACCGTCTCGGCTGCGCCGCCCGCCATCCTGACGAGCGCGTCGCCGTCGTCCGGGCCGAAACGGCGCATGAGCTCGTCGGGGTCGTACTTGAGACCCGGAATCACCTGTCCACCATTGCGTCCCGATGCGCCCCAGCCCGGCTCGTTCGCATCGATCACGCAGACGTCCATGCCGAGTTCGCTCAAATGCAGCGCCGTGGATAAACCCGTGTAACCCGCGCCCACAATAGCCACCTGGACACGCTTCGATGCATCGAGAGGCGGCGTGCGCACCGCGGCCTCAGCGGTGGCAGCCCAGAGCGACGGCGGCAACGGCTGGCCGGCTTCTACTGACTTCATTGAGCGATTCCATTCGACGTGGGCGTGATCATGCGGCGCAGAAAATCGCGCGTGCGCGGATGAGAGGGCCGCTCGAGCAGATCGGCTGCCGCGCCTTCCTCGCAAATGGTGCCGTCGTACAGAAAGCACACGCGATCGGCCACCTCGCGCGCGAAGCCCATCTCGTGCGTGACAACAATCATCGTCATGCCGTCGTTCGCGAGTTGCCGCATTACGCCGAGCACTTCGCCGACGAGTTCCGGATCGAGCGCGGAAGTCGGTTCGTCGAACAGAATCGCTTTCGGCTCCATCGCCAGAGCACGCGCAATGGCGACGCGCTGTTGCTGGCCGCCCGAGAGTTCCGCTGGATACGCGTCCATCCGGTGCGCGAGGCCAACCTTGTCGAGCAGATGCCGCGCTTTCTCGCGCGCCGCATCACCGGCTTCCTTTTTCACATAGAGCGGCCCTTCGCAAACGTTCTCCAGCGCCGTGCGATGCGGAAACAGATTGAAGCGCTGAAACACCATGCCGACCTGCGTGCGCAACTCATGGATGTGCTTCGACCTGGCGTCGACGCGCACGCCTTCGACGGCGATCGTGCCTGCGTCGTAGGTTTCGAGGCCGTTGATGCAACGCAGGAGCGTCGACTTGCCCGAGCCCGAGGGTCCAATCAGACAGACGACCTGGCCGGCTTCGACGTTGAGGCTGACACCCTTGAGCACTTCCTGATCGTGGAAGCGCTTGTGAATGGATTGAACTTCGATCATCGCTTTCCCTTCTGACCGAGACGGCGCTCGAGGCGCCGCAAGCCGTAGACGAGCGGCAGGCTGAGCGCGAGATAGAGCAGCGCGACGAGCGTGAATACCGTCATGTTCTGGAACGTCGACGACGCTATCAACTGGCCGGCGCGCGTCATTTCCGCGACGGTGATGGTCGAGGCCAGCGACGAGTCCTTCAGCATCATCACGAGCGTGTTGCCATACGGCGGCAGCGCGATTCGAAACGCTTGCGGCAGGATCACGCGACGCATGATCAGCGCGCCACGCATGCCGATGGATTGCGCGGCTTCGATCTGGCCGTGGTCGATTGCCTGGATGCCGGCGCGAAAGTTCTCCGCCTGATACGCCGAGTAGGCAACACCCAGCCCGATGAAACCCGCCTGGAACGCGCTCAACTGCACGCCGAGATCGGGCAGCACGAAGTAGATGTAGAACAGCTGCACGATGATCGGCAGGCCGCGAATCACGTTGATGAACGTGGCCGCCGCGTTCGAGAGCACCTTGTTCGACGACACGCGCATCAGCGCCAGCACGAGGCCGAGGAGCGTACTGAGAACGAACGCACAGAAGGTGATCTCGACGGTGACGACCGCGCCTTTCAGCAGGATCGGCAGGAAGTCGAGCGCATTCTGGATGAACATGACGTGATCTCCTCAGGAAGCGAGCCGCTTCATTCCACCTGCCACTTCTTGATGATCTGCGTGAGCGTGCCGTCTGCCTTGATCTTGCGGATACCGGCGTTCAGCTTCTCCAGCGTTGCGTTATCGCCCTTGCGCACCACGAAGCACAGTTGACCCTTCACGCTCGGCTGATAACCGTCGACGAGGCGCAACTGCGGGTTCGGGTTCTTCTGCAACTGGTACGCGATGATCGGATGATCGCCGAAGCCAGCCTTGATACGGCCGAGCGCGACGTCGCGCATGATGTCGGCGACCGAGTCGTACGTGCGCACCTCCTTGAAGATGCCTTTCTTGTTCAGCGCGTCGACGAAGGCCGTGCCCACTTGCGCGCCGACCACTTCGCCCTTGAGGTCGTCCATCGACGTGTACTTGCCCTTGTCGTCGGCGCGCACGATCAGACCTTCGCCATACGAATAGACCGTGTCGGAGAAGTCGACGACCTGCTCGCGGGCCGGCGTCTTCAGCATGGCGGCGGAGATCACGTCGATCTTCTTCGTGGTGAGCGACGGGATCAGCGCGGAGAAGGTGGTCTGTTCCACCTTCACGTCGAAACCGGCGGCCTTGCCGGTTGCGGTGATCGCATCGACCAGCAGACCCTGGATCGAATTGCTCTTCACGTCGAGGAAGGTGAACGGCACGCCGGTGGCCGTCGCGCCGACCGTGTACTCCGGCTCGGCGGCCGCCATGGCCGGCGTTGCTGCGAGGACCAACAGCGCGACGGCTGCGCCGGCGATGCGCTTGACTAACTGGATCATGAGATTCTCCACGACGGTGACGGACTACGATTGAGGAATCGGTGACTGGTTTGACTTCATCATATTCGAGTCAAAAATATCGACTAACATTATTTGCGTATCGATATACGATATGCTAACGTCAATGCATCACGATCACCATTGGGTATTTCCATGAGCGGCAAAGGGGTGGAGCAGGCAAGCGAGAGCGAAGCGCCGGGAGAAGCGGCGGACGCGCTTTTCAATCAATCGCTGGAAAAGGGCATCGCGGTGTTGCGCGCGTTCAGCGCGCAACGTCGGACCATGAGCCTGCCGGAAGTGGCCGAGGCGACTTCGATCACGAAGAGTTCGGCGCAACGGATGATCTACACGCTGGAGAAGCTCGGCTACGTGCGCAAACATCCGCGCACGAAGCGCTATCAACTCACCCCGCGCGTCGTGCAGATTGGCTTCAACTACCTCGCGGCGGACACGCTCATCGACGTGGCCAACCCGTTCCTCTCCGAACTCACGAACGTGACCGGAGAGACAACCAGCCTGACCGAACCGGACGGCGCCGAGATGCTGTACGTCGCGCGTTTTGTCTGCATGAAATTCGTGCCGATTCACATGCCGATAGGCAGCCGTATTCCGATGTACTGCACCGCCTCGGGCCGCGCCTATCTGAGCGCGCTGCCGGACGACGAAGTGCGCGCGCTGCTCGAGGCGAACGACCGTGTCGCGCATACGCAGTACACGGTGACGGATATCGGCGACATCGAGGCGCTGCTCGCGGAGGCGCGCCGCAGGGGCTATACGTCGAACCGTGAGGAACTGTTCATCGGCGACATGACGATTGCGGCGCCCGTGCTGGACGGTGAAAGAAGACCTGTGGCGTCGGTGCACGTGGTCGCGCCGACCAGTCGCTGGACGCTAGCCGATGCCGAGCAGCGCCTCGCCCCCGCGGTGATCGATTGCGCGCGTGGCATTAGCAATTCGATCAGGACGCTGGGTTGACCTATCCGTGCAATTCGCCGACAAGGCGGGAGAGGCGGGCAATACGGTGGCGATACATCGGCGCCTGCGGAGAATTTTTCAGATGTTCGACGCGATCGCGCCAGTAGGTCGGCGGAAAAGGTTTTTGCGGCGCGCATGCGACTACGCGTTCAAGATGAACGAGTTCGCTTTCGAAAAGATGGTGGTGCATTGTCCGATTTCCCCGTGGATGGCCAGTCTGGTCCGTTCGCGACGCCGCTAACTATCTGACACCGCTCAGGGCTTCTAAAGTAGATTCTCGTCCGTGCAGTGGATCTGCGCGGTAATGCAATGCAAAAAAGACCGCTTACCTGGCTATCCAGAAAAATCCGTGGGGTGGCCGGGTGGCCGGGTGCGCGAGTGCCGCAGAGTGCTTCACGCAGGATCGGTCGATGTGCCGCGATTGACGCAGGCAAGTAAAAAGGGCGGGCCGCCGCTGCTTGTCCACGCAAAGGGAGGCAACGACGGCCGAACCTCGCAGCGGTCTGCCTGATGCATAGCCAGGCGGATTCCACCATGTCGGCGTTACGCATTGCAACGATCTTCTCTATGGAAGTATTCGGTTGCCACGTGCCGACACACAACAGTTGCAGCTACAACAACAGCACAGCCCTCTCTCAATCCCCCGCCAGCGAGTTGGTATCGTTGGCGTCGATCGCGCGTCGAGCATGGTTCGGATCACTAACCGCAGGATCGTGATGACTTACGGCGATCCCTCGATCAGCGATGCCGGCGATCCAGAAACAAGCGGGACGTCGCCGGACGTCGGTGCGTCGAACACATTGCAGCGCGCGATCTTTTTTTGGTCCCCCGGGTTCCCCAGCTTGTCGGGCAGGTTTATTGCACGTTCTGGGCACTGCTACCGCCTCGGTGGGTTGTTTTTATCAGGCGGTGGCAGATATCAAATCTATATATGCAATGACCGTGCCATGCTGCAAAGCCGCATGGTGGCGGAAACAGTGGAACATTTCAGCAGCGACATTGGACAATCCCGTCCATACGTTTTCCTGAAATTGGACGATTTCGTCCATTTGGCTATTCCGGGCACGTTGAAGGACCATTTACTGCTGCCAAAGAACGCGGCGCCCAGTAGCAGCGGTTCCAGGTCTTCCCGGCGTAACTCATATGCCATTTGTTATTCCTTTCGTGTAGACGTCGATAGAAACTTCGCGCTGAAGTTCGGCGAGCAAACTCATGGCGCTGGTGACACGCGTGGTCGAATCAGTCGTCAGCGAGCGCAAACCGCGCTCGAGGATGTCGATTGCTTCGGCGATGCGGCCGGTGGCGCGCAGCAGATCGGCGAGGTAACGCGCGGCGTCCACGCGCGCCGGCACCGAGCCGAACGCGAGCGCAGTGGACAACGCGGTACGCAGACCCAGTTCCGCAGCGTTCAACTCGCCGAGTGCCCACTGCGCGCGCGCCCGGGTGACCAGGAGTTCGCCCAGGTAGACCCGTTCCTGACGGGCGAGGGTCTCGTCGATCGCGCCGGCGAGCATCGCCTCGCACGTTTTCGCACGGCCGGCGCGCAGCAGCAGCTCGCCGTGCTGCCATGCCATGAAGGAATAGAACAGCGCACCGCCGTTGCAAACGACGTGGTTATCGTAGCCGTCGAGCATGACAGTTTCCGCTTCGTCGGAATGGCCGAGCGCACTGAGGTGGCATGCGCGAAGGACCTGCCCGACGCCCCGGTAGAACGCGAAGCCGTTCGCGATCGAGACCGACTCGAGTTCGCTCGCGAGGTGCCCCAGCCGGTCCATGTCTTCGAACAGGCAGGCGAGCCAGGCGGCGCCCTGCAGGTTGACAGCATGAGCGAACGCGTGCGCGCCGGGGTCCGATGAACGCAGGATCAACATCTCCATGGCGCGCCGCGCCTGCACGAATGCGCCGATCTGGTAGGCCGCGAGTCCTTCGAAAGTCAACGCGAGACTGGCGAGATCGATCCCTTGCGAGCCCGTACGGGTGTCGTCGCGCGTCACGCCGAGCAGGTTGCCGCGCGCGAGACAGGCGAGGGCTTCCTCGCTGTCGCCGAGCCAGAAGAGGGTGTTGGTCATCGCGACGTGAGCTTCGTCGAGTGAGACCCGGTCACCGCCGTTCTGCGCGCGCTCCAGCATGTTTTGCGCGGTTGCACGCGCCTGTTTGAGTTGGAGCGTCGTCAACTGCGTGGTCCAGACGCCGAATTGGATCGCGGCGATTTCGGCGGGCGTGCAGACGCCTTCGCCGATGGCCAGCGCGGCGGCGTAGCAGGCGGTGGCCTCCGCGTACAGCCACCCGTGCACGCTACGCAGGCTCATGCCGAGCAAGCGGTAGGCATCGAACTGAAGACGACGCGCGGCCTCCTGTTCATGGGGCGTCTGTAGCAGGTCGAGGCAGCGGCGCAACGGCGGAATGGCTTCGGCGAACTTCGATTCCTCGATCAGCGCGCTCGCATGTTCGAGACACTTGCGCGCTTCCCGGTGATGTTCCTCGCGCGACTTCAGACGCCGCTCGATTGTCTTGCGGCCCACACCCAGCAGGGTGGCCGCCGCACTCTTGTTGTGCCCGGTCCGTTCGAGCGCGCGGTCGATCAAAAGGTCTTCGGCGGCGGCGAGTTTGTCGCGCCCTTCGAGTTGCAGCAGCATGTCGGCGAGGCTGGCGCGCGACACCGGTCCGCCGGTTTCGTTGGCGAGAAACGGCTCGAGCGAGTCGACGTCGATGTTCGTGTTTTCGGCGAGCACGCTCAACTGGCTGATCAGGTTGCGCAATTGCCGGATGTGGCCCGGCCATGCGTGCTGGGCAAGCCGGCGGACGGCGGCCGGCGAAAACTCCAGACGACGCGTGTGCTGCGACGCGAAGTGGGTGACAAGCGCGGGGATGTCCTCGACGCGCTGTTCGAGTCCGGGCACGGCAAGCACGAAGACCGCGAGCCGGTAGAAGAGGTCTTCGCGGAAGAGCCCTTCGCGTGCGAGTTCGCGCAGGTCGCGGTGGGTCGAGGCCACCACGCGTCCTGCGAAGTGCAGACTGGTGGACGACCCAATCGGGCGGAAAGTTCGCGTTTCGAGTACGCGCAGCAGTTTGGGTTGCAGCGCGAGCGGCAGTTCGCCGATTTCATCGAGCAGCAGCGTGCCCTTGCCGACCTGCTGCAAAAGTCCCTGGCGGTTTTCGCCCGCGCCGGTGAAGGCGCCTTTAACGTGCCCGAACAATTCGGCTTCGACGAGGTTCTCTGGAATCGCGCCGCAGTTGACGTCGACGAAGGGTTGATCCTGGCGCAGGCTGTGTGCGTGCACACGGCGAGCGACCAGTTCCTTGCCTGAACCGGTCGGCCCAAAAATGAGCAAGGGATGATCGGTGGGGGCAACCCGATCGATCATGCGGACCAGTTGGCGAAACGCTGGCGCGCCGCCCACGAAGGCGCCGGAATCAGCCTTGTCGTGAGCGAACGGAACGTCAGGGGTGTAACTCATTACAAAATACGCTCCACGTGATCCGCGCGTGGAACAACGCGGAAATTGGCGTCGAAAAAGACGGGGCGGACGGCGATGCATCGGTCTGGTGCCTGGCCAGGTTTTCCGATTGCGTTGTCGGAACGTCCGTCTCAATTAAGAGACAGAGTATGACGGCTTGTCGCCGATGTTGTCTTTTCGAAAATAACCCTCGCAACAGCGCGATTGCGGATTGCATCGCCATGTGCTGGGAGCCTGGCAAGCAGATGGGTTCTCTGCGGCGGAGGGGAGCGTAGAAATGAAAGTATCAGCGGGGAATGTGAATGTCAGCGGGAAATGAAACGTGTCCCGGGTGCCTTACCGGGCTCATCAAATCCCGCTACCGCTTTATGGCGCGACAGGCCACGCTGCGATTACAGCCAGCGCCAGACGCCCGCGGCCCAACCGGTGAGTGGCATATGAGCCCAGGTCGCTACGAGCCACACAACGAGACCGCCCAACAACGCGTGCAAGCCGAACCCGCCCAGCCGCGCACGGCCAGCGGCGATCGCCGCGAACGGCAGGTAGCTCGTCTTCGACTCCCATTCAGGCCAGAGATCGGGCTGCAACTGCTCTTTCTTCCGGTCCTGCAAGGCGGCGCCGACGAGCGCGAGAACGCCGATAGCCGCTGCGACGATGATGTTTTTGGCCACCGGGAACACCGCGACGTGACACAGCCCCCACAGTACGAACGACCACAACATCGGATGGCGCGTCACCGCGTACACGCCGAGCGCCGCTTCCGGGCATGAAGCGGGCCGGCCGCCGGTGGGCAGCGCCGGGTTACGGATCAGAGAGCCCATCAGGAGGATCGACGCGATCAGCATGACCACGGTTGCAAGCGCCCAGAGCCCGTCGCCTACCGGCCATAGTGGTGCCGTCAAAGGCGCCTTCAGGTAGGCGGCGATTAACCAGCCGAGCGTCACGAAGGCAACCAGCGAATAGACGCCCAGGAACCCCGTTTCGCCAATTGCGCCGACCAGACGCCTGCGCAGCGGATGGGACAAGACAAAGTGACTACCCACGAAAGCGACTGCCGCCGCCGCAACTGCGCTGGTGCTTCCCATTGGCCCGGCTCCTCAGGTTGTATCGCTGGCTGACCGTATTGCGCGTGTTCCATTTCCAGTACCGAAGATTACTCCTTTGCGTTTTCCCGTCTTTGCCGCCTTCGGCGATCCTGGCCAAAAGTGCTGCCCGCAACTGGAAAGAGCTCGCGGGGTCATCGCGGCTTTGCTCTGCGGAGAAAGGCTGTCACGGAAATTGCATTTTGCAGCCTGACCCCAACGGTCGCGTTGGCTTCTTAATCATTGGCTTGTTAATAGCATGCACGCGAAGCCAACATGCCGACTCATCAAGCGCCCCGTCACCCGGCGCCCGCATGCAAGAACCTGGACGCGCCATCGAACCGTCGTTGCTTTCCAGTCCTCCGTTTCCTAATCTGATCGGAGAGGCTCGGGCCAGTGAAAGTCGGCGAGCCGTCATGCACTCTATTGGAGGTCCGAAGTGTCGTTTGATCGAACTGAGACAGCCGTGGTTTTCATCGATCCGCAAGTCGATGTCTTAAGCAAGAATGGCAAGAACTGGGGCGCGGTGGGAGCAAGCGTGACAGAGAACAAGACGGTAGAAAACATGTTGCGAATCTTCAAGGCGGCGAAGTCCGCAAAGTTTCCGGTCTTTATTTCGCCACATTACTTTTTCCCGACCGATCGCGTATGGAAATTCAATGGACCGTTGGAGGCCGATGAATTCGCAACAGACACGTTTGCGCGTAGTGGTCAGCTGAATCTGGAAGGTTTCGAAGGCTCCGGTGCTGACTGGCTCGACGAATTCAAGCCTTACATCAACGACGGCGAGACCGTTGTTGTGAGTCCGCACAAGGTCTTCGGACCGTAAACCAACGATCTCGTCCTTCAACTGCGCAAGCGAGGAGTGAGGCAGGTGGTCCTGGGAGGCATGCTTGCCAACATGTGCGTGGAGTCACATCTGCGTGATCTGCTCGAACAGGGATTCGAAGTTTATGTTGTTAGCGATGCCACTGCGGGACCGCGTCATCCCGTTTGGGGCGACGGATACAAGGCGGCAATGATCAACTACGCGTTTCTCGCGCACGGCGTGGTGACTACCGACGAAGTTGTGGCTTCGATGGAATGACGCACAAGTAAGATCGGCTGGCAGGCGAATAGACTGTCGGCGCTAAAAAACGCATTTGCCTGGTTGGGACGCCCCAGCATGTTTCCCGGACGGACTGCCGACCACCTACCCACCCCGGCGCAATTTCTTATGACGCACGCGTTCACGCCGGTGGTTCATTTTTCTTTGACAGGTCGCCTTAGCAAGGAGAATGACGATGAACACGGTCACGACCAAAGACGGCATTCAGATATTCTATAAGGACTGGGGAACAGGGCAGCCCATCGTTTTCTCACACGGATGGCCACTGAGCGCCGACGATTGGGACGCCCAGATGATGTTCTTCCTGAACCTCGGCTTCCGTGTCATCGCGCATGACCGTCGGGGTCACGGGCGCTCAACGCAGACGGCCGACGGTCATGATATGGATCACTATGCCGATGATCTTGCGGCCGTTACCGAGCATCTTGACCTTAAAAATGCAGTCCACGTGGGCCACTCGACCGGGGGCGGTGAGGTCGTTCGCTATCTCGCGCGTCACGGCGAGAGTCGCGTAACCAAGGCGGTGCTGATCAGCGCTGTGCCACCGCTCATGGTGAAGACCGCTAACAACCCGGAAGGTCTTCCCAAGGATGTTTTTGACGGATTTCAGTCGCAGGTTGCCAACAACCGCTCACAGTTTTACCGGGATGTCGCTGCCGGGCCGTTCTACGGTTATAACCGGCCTGGGGCCAAACCGTCCGAAGGCGTGATCATGAACTGGTGGCGTCAGGGAATGGAGGGCGGAGCCAAAGCGCACTACGACGGGATCGTGGCCTTTTCCCAGACGGATTTCACCGAAGACCTGAAGAAGATCACAGTCCCGACGTTAGTGATGCACGGCGACGATGATCAAATCGTACCTTATGCCGACTCTGGGCCGTTGAGCGCGAAATTGCTGCAGAACGGCACCTTGAAAACCTATAAAGGCTTCCCGCACGGCATGCCCACCACGCAAGCCGATACGATCAATGCGGATCTCCTGGCGTTCATCAAATCCTGAATCGTCAGGCATCCTGGTGCGCTGGGGCGAGCAAGCGACGGATCTACCTCGTAAGCGGCCATTGCCTTCAATTCAGATCGGCCGTCCGTTGGCAGGCCAGCGTGTGTGAAAACACATTGATCGCCTGAAGTCCAGGACCAGATGGATATGCCCTGACTTTTTCAGGGATCAGGCCACTTCGGTCTCGAATGCGAAGAAGGCGATCCCGGACTTCAGGAAGGCTGCCACTTGATTCAATACGCATATATGCCAGCTCATTCCTCCCGGGTTAGAAGGCCATCCAGGCGGATAACAGTTGGCAAAGCGATTGAAGGCAATTATTTGCCGTGACATCGGCGTCACCTTAGGTCAAGATTTGTGCCGGGGCCGTGGCAAATAACTTCGACAGGCTGGTAAATTGGGCAGCGCAAATGCGCGCCCCACATAATCCAGATGATGCCGCGCGAAGCATCAACAATTTCAACGCCGGAACCTTGCCTGAGAAACCCGGTGAATCCTTTATTCTGGAAATAATGGACGCAACGAGAATACCTCCGCGGGGCGCCCGCACGGTGGTGCCGATCCGCTTATTCCTTGCCCAACTGTTCGCTCCTGCGTTGCGAAACCTGCAATACGTGAGCCGCCGGATGCGCCCCTTCTCGATCGTTGCGATCGTCGGCTTCCCGCTCTATTACTATGTCTGGAACGATCTCTTTCCCCAGCCTTACGAGAACCTGCCGCTGCGGCTAGTGGGCTCCGCGCTGTTTATTCCCATCCTGTTTTCCGACCGCTGGCCGTCGTGGGCGAAAAAGCTCTTGCCGTACTACTGGTACGCGACAATCTTTTACTCGCTGCCGTTCTTTTTCGCGTTCATGTTGCTGAAAAACAATGGCTCGAACGTCTGGATCGAAAGCGCGCTGATTGCTGCTTTCGTCATGGTGTTGCTGCTCGACTGGCTCATGCTGCTGCTCAATTTTCTGATCGGCATTGCTCTCGCGTATCTCGCCTATTGGGCAACCACCGACGTTGTCAGCGTGAATTCGACGTATCTTGTCCATCTGGCGATTTTTTCGTTTGCTATAGCGATCGGCGTCGTCGCCAACTATGACACGGAGCGTATTCGAGTCGAGCAGGAGCGGGCAATGCTGGCAACTGCCGGTAGCATTGCCCACGAACTGCGTACGCCGCTGCTCGCCATCCGCGCCGGCGCGGCGGGCCTCGGAAGCTACCTGCCTTTGCTACTCGAAACGTACGGCATCGCTCAAGGCGGCGGGCTAAGTGTTCCCAAGATCCGCGTCGCCCACCTTCATTCCATGGACGGAGTACTCTCCCGCATTGAACAGGAGGCCGTTCATTCCAATACCATTATCGACATGCTGCTCGCGAACGCGCGGTTCACCGGCGGGCATTCCCAAAAGATTGCACAGTGCTCGATCAGGCAATGTGTGGAGACCGCGCTCGACCGCTATCCATTTCGCGGAGGGGAGCAACAACGGGTGCTCACGGATCTCATCAATGACTTCACGTTCGAAGGCTCAGACATGCTGGTGGTCCATGTGCTCTTCAATCTGCTAAAAAATGCGTTCCGCGGCATGGCAGATGTCGACAGCGCGCTGATCTCGATCCGGCTTGCGTCTGGACCACGCGCGAACCAACTCCTCTTTCGCGATACCGGCGTCGGCATCGCGTCCCATATACTTCCCCACATCTTCACGCGGTTCTATACGTCATCGACTGAAGCAGATGACGCCTCCGTCGGCACCGGCATCGGACTCGCATTCTGTCGTGACGTCATGCGTGTGATGGGCGGCTCCATTGACTGTACGTCTATCGAGTACATGTATACCGAATTTGTGTTGACCTTTCCCAAGCCATGACGATGGATACGATCAAACCATTCTATTTTCCGACAACGGTTACGTTCGTCGACGACAGCGCGGCATTCCTGTCGAATCTGTGCCTGCAACTCGAACCGAGCCTTGCCTTCCGGCTCTTCAGTTCGTCAAGGGAAGCCCTGCGGTTCGTGAATGAACGCCATCGTCCCGGTGCACCTGAGGAACAGATCTTCGCTCCGTACCGGGACCGAACCGATGAGGACGAGGCACAGCAGGTCATCGCGATGAGCGTCGACACCGTCCGCAATCGGGTGTTCGACAACGACCGATTTCAGGCAACATCGGTTGTCGTCGTGGATTACGACATGCCGGGGCTGAACGGTCTTGAATTCTGCCGTCGCATTACTGACCCTGCTGTACGCAAGATCATGCTGACCGGAAAGGCGAACGAGCACATCGCGGTGGAGAGCTTCAACGAAGGCATCATTCATCGCTTCATTCGCAAGCAGGACGCATCGGCCATCAGTGCCTTGAATCGCGCGGTGCGCGATATGCAGAACGCATACTTCGATAACAGGTGTCAATCCATCCTCGACACGCTGGTGACATCGGAATATACGTTTTTGCGTGACGAAGCGCTGGTCGCGCGGGTAAGGGAAATCTTTGATTCGCTCGGTATTGTTGAACATTACCTTTCATACTCGCCAAACGGACTACTCATGCTCGACAGTACCGGCAAGTCCTATCTGCTGATAGTCCACACGAACGAAACGCTGCGGGGTGTGCGTGAAATAGCCAGCGTACAAGGCGCACCAGCGGGCTTTTTCGACGCCCTGGACAGCGGCGCGAGTTTGCCGTACTTCTGGCAAACCAGCGGGTACTGCCCTGCGGACGGCATCGCGTGGGAGAGCTATATGCACCCGGCAATCCGGTTTACAGGGCAACAGCTTTACGCTTATGCCGTGATCCCCAATCCGCCCGGGTTCGATCTGAGTCACGTGCTGAGTTACGACTGCTACCTCGAGTGGCTGGACCGCGACATACAGAAGACATGGAGTTCACTCATGTGAACTCCATGTCATGCCGCTATCAGACCGCTAACGCACTGTCTGCCGTACTTTGCTCGTGGCTGTGTTTGCGGGACGACGGCCGGTCCCCGAGGCGCCGGGTGGAGGGCCATCTGTCAAGCTCAACTTCGCCGCGAATGTCACGACAGACGCTCACAATCTTTTCGATCTGGGCGTCGGTCAAGGCAGCGTGGATCGACAACCGGATCAGCGCACGATTGCGCGCCGTCGCCGGTGCACAAAACACGGAGCCGAAAATGCCCCGTGATTCCAATGCGTCGCGTAACACGATCGTGCGCTGTTCCGTACCCGCTTCGAGCGCGATGATCTGGCTTTCACCGGCATTCAGGTTATACCCAAGCTCCCTCAACCGTTCCCCCAGCCAGGCGGCATTCGACGCAAGTCTCGTGCGCCGTCGGCCGGCACCTTCGATCACAGACAGCGCCGCGTCCAGCCCACTGATCTCATGAGGCAACAAGGTGGAACTGAAGATCGCAGGATTCGACTCGAACTTGAAGTACTCCTGGAAAGCGGCTGGACAGGTGATGAAGCCGGCTCGGCCGACAAAAGCCTTAGCAAGACTTGCTGTGCGGAATGCGACACGAGACTCAAGTCCAAGTTCGACAACAAGTCCCGCTCCACGCGGGCCATGCGTGCCGAGCGAATGCGACTCGTCGACCACGAACACGCACCCATGCGTTTCGCATACATCGGCGAATGCGACAAGCGGGCAGACGCTGCCGTTCGTGCTGTAAATCGAGTCGACCAGCACGACCCCTTGCCCATACCGCACGATCTGCTGCTCGAGGTGCGCCGTGTCGTTGTGCCTGAACGGTATCGGAATCGCGCCCGCACTGCGAATACCCTCCCACAGCGACATGTGCGCCATCATGTCCACGTAGACGGGCGTTCGTGCCGAAGCGATCGACTGAATCAGCCCGATATTCGCCATATAGCCGGACTGACATAACACCCCGGCCTCTGCGCGCATGAACGTCGACAGCCGGTTTTCGAACTTCAACTGCGGGCAATCACCGTGCAGGAAAATGCCCGACATCAACAGTCCGTTGCCGTCCGAACGCAATGTTCGACCCATACTGCGAATGATGTCGGGGTGACGCGCGATCGCGAGATAGTCGTTGCTCGACAGATGCAGTGCATCCGCCCCCGGGATGCGACCGCGCATGATGTGGCCGCCTCCCCACGTATCCGTTACGCGCTCCCGGTAATATTGCTCGACGCGCGACGCCACAAAGGCCGGAAGCGATGGTGAGGGTTGGTTTTTTTTCAGGCTGTCAAAAGCAGTTTTCATTTCGGCTCCTTAAGGTTGGCTGTTGCCCGTAACGGACAACAGGCCCATAGTGAGCCAGTCGTTTTTTCCCTGTGTGGCCTGTCATCGAATCTGCCTGCGGTTCAGCCGCTGCGCCGGTGGGGCGGATCAGCGGATTCACACGGCTGCGCAGCGTTGGCCAAACACGCCACGGCGACAGGCGCGAGGTCGATCGCCAAGCGTCGGATCCGTGATGCCATCATGAGATGAGCGCGATGACGGGCGCGGGCGCCGTATCTACGACGTCCGCGCCTGGCCGGATCAGAACGGGTAAGCAGGAATCCGCGACCGGGTCGTGATCCACTGCCACTCGCTGAACTGATCGGCGTTGGTCAGCGTGCTGTGATTGAAACCGTTGCCCGATGCGCCGACCCCGCCGATCGGGCCATACACCTCGTGAAGCACCGTCTGATCGTTGATGTGGATGACACCGGCGTGAAGCCGGTCCGCAATGCTTTGCGCGCGGGCGAGATTGGCCGATGCGACGGCGGCTACGAGACCGTACTCCGTGGCATTGGCGAGTTCGACCGCCTCGTCGTCGGAGCGGAACGTGGTGATCGGTGCGACGGGGCCAAAGATCTCCTCATCGAACGCGGCCATGCCGCGTGTTACCCCTGTGATCACGGTCGGTTCGAAAAAGAGCCCGTTACGCGAGCCGCCGGTCAATGCCTTCGCGCCTTTGGCGAGTGTCTCGGCAATAATGCGCTCCACGTTGGTGGCCTGACGCTCATTGATGATGGGGCCGAGTTGTACCTTCTCGTCAAAGGGATCGCCGACGATCAGCGCCCTGGCTTTTCTCACCAGCGCTTCTGCATACGCCTCGGCGACGTTCTCATGAACGAGGTGGCGCCCGGCAGTGAGGCAAATCTGTCCCTGGTGGAAAAACGCACCCCACGCTCCGGCGCTCGCCGCTGCCTCGATATCCGCGTCGTCCAGCACGATATAGGGATTGTTGCCGCCAAGTTCGAGTGAGACGCGCTTGAGCTGTCCGCCGGCAATCGAGCCGATCTGCCGGCCCACGCGGGTCGACCCCGTGAAGCTGATCATATCGACGAGCGGTTCCTTGACGAGTGCCGCCCCCGTGTCGGCGCCACCCGGCAGAACATGGAAGAGTCCGGCAGGCAGGCCGGCTTCTTCGAACAGGCGCACGAAACTCACACCGCCCGCCACCGGTGTTTGCGAATCGGGCTTCAGTATCACCGAGTTGCCCATCGCCAGCGCCGGGCCGATTGCTCGCGAGCCCAGAATGAACGGCGAGTTCCAGGGCGTGATGATGCCGACGACGCCGACGGGGATGCGCCTTGCAATGCTCTGGCGGCCGGCCTCAGCGGTGGACGTGAGCACACCCACGGGTTGACTGCCGAGCGCCGCGGCTTCAAGGACTTCGCGGGCGGACATGTGGACTTCCCACAATGCTTTCGCTCTGATCGAGCCTGTTTCCCTGACGATCTGATCGGCGAGTTCATCGGCATGCACGAGTACCAGTCGGGCAAACTCCCTAAGCACATCGCCGCGCAGCGGGCCTGGTGTTTTTGCCCAGTCCTTTTGCGCCTCGCGGGCGAGGGCGGCCGCTACCGACACATCCTCCGGCGAAGCGATACCGATTTCACCGAGCTTCGCGCCCGTTGCTTTCTCGATCACGCTCTCTGCGCCGGGACCGGGGTTCTTCCATCCATTGCTGTAGATTTTCGCGCGCCAGATTTCTGTCGGCGTGAGCAATGCGTGGGTCGTCATGTTGTGTTCTCCGGGATCCTGCAACTGTTGGAATGCGCGCTGATTTACGCGGACAATTTCGCGGCGATGCGCTCGGCCACCATGATGGTCGTGACGTTCGTCGGAGCTGACGGGATGTCGGGAATAATCGATGCATCGACGACCCGCAGCGCTTCGACACCGCGTACCTTGCCCCACGCGTCGACTACGGCAGTGGGATCGGAATCGGCACCCATCGGCACGGTCGACGTAGGGTGCAGATACGCGGCGACATTCGACACAATGTTTGCCCTGAGTGCTTTGCCATCGTCCACGGTATTGCCTGGCGCCATTTCGTGATCGATCACGTCGAGGAACGGTGCGGTTCTGCCGATCTGGCGGGATAGCTGCACGGCTTCGACCATGCGGTCGAGGTCATTCTGGTCATCGAAGAAGTTGTACCGAATGTCCGGTGCGGCGCGTGGATCGCGACTCGAGAGCCGCAATTGACCGATCGACTTCGGCAGTGTCACCGCGCAGGCGAGGACAATCGCGCCACCGGTGGGGCTGACCTTTGGGTCGATCAGATGCGTGCCCGAGATGTGCAGGTCGAGATCGCCGGAGCCCGCGCTCTGCGAGCGCGTCCACACGAGCGCACCGGAGGCGGGCTTCATCGCGTTTGCTTCGCGCTTGAGTGCGTAGACGTTGTAGAAAAACGGATGGTCCTGCAGCCGATTTCCCACCGGCAGATCGGCGACGGTCGCAATGCCGAATTCGGCGAGATGCGCAGCAGGCCCAATGCCCGAGCGCATGAGAATCGCAGGGCTGCCGAAAGCCCCCGACGCGAGAATGACTTCACCCGCGGACAGAACGTGGCCGTCGACCAGCTTGACGCCCACGGCACGCTTGCCTTCGAACACCACGCGATCCACTTCGGCGCCGCCCTGGATCGTCAGATTCGGGCGTGCACGCACGGCAGCCGTGAGATAGGCCATGCCCGTATTGATGCGCACGCCATCGACGACATTGAGCGTGTAGGGGCCGGCACCGTGCTGGTCCGCACCATTGAAGTCCGATACGTGTTTCAGCCCCAGCGTTTGCGCGCCGTCGACAAAGGCTCGCATCGACGGTGTGTTCTCCGCAGCAGTACGCTGCCGGATCGGAAACGGCCCGCTACGTCCGTGCCAGGCGTCGTCGCCGGAGGGCGTGTTTTCCATCGACTTGTAGGCGGCCAGCACGTCCTCCCACGACCATCCTTCGATGCCGCGTTTAGCCCAGCGCGCAAAATCGGCCTGTCGAGCGCGTATGGCGACAGCGGCATTGACCGCCGAGCTGCCACCGATCACGCGCCCTCGAGGCACCGGTATGTTGTGGCCCAGACTGGCGGCGTCGTCGGTGTGGTAGTGCCAGTCATAGGCCGGCGAGCCCGCGACGATATTGGCGTCTTTCAGTACCTGAGGGTAGTCGTTCGGCGCGAAGTTCGGTCCCGCTTCCAGCAGCAGAACACGGCGCCGCGGGTCTGCGCTGAGGCGCGCCGCGAGAACGGCGCCGGCCGATCCTCCACCAACGATCAGGATGTCGAAATGCTTCGCGGACTTTGAGGGCCGACCGGATTCGGTGCTCCCAGATTGCTTTTCCACTGCTACGGCTGACGCGGTGCCGGTAACCGTACCGACTGCGGCAATTGTCGCCGCCGCTCCCGCAATAAGGACTTCACGTCTGGACATCTTCATTGTTGTACTCCTGAACACGTTTGCAGCGCCTCAAGCGCTCGATAAACCGATCGATCGATGCCGACCGGCTGTGTGCTCAGAATGGGCCCGCTTCAGGGAGACAACAAGATGGCTCGCCTGGACCTCAGGTCCAATGAGATGGACGATCCGATATTACGCGACGACCAGTGGGATGCGCTCGATCAGAAAGTCGAGAAAAGCGCGAACGGAAGGCAGTATGCCGTGACGAAACGGGATGACCGCCGTGATACTGGCTTCGCCTGCCAGCCAGGCGGGCAAGACCCGCTGGAGTGTGCCGGATCGCAGATCTTCGTTGCAGACGTAGGCGGGCAGGGCAACGATGCCGAGGCCGTCCTGCGCAGCCTGCTTGAGGGTGACGATGTCATTGCCGGCCAGCCGGGGGTTGAGCGGCACGACCGCTTCTCCGTTCACGGGGTGCTTGAGCTTCCAGGCCATTGGACTGTTGTGTCTCAACATGACCAGCGTCTCGTGCCCGGCGAGGTTCTCCGGCGCGACTGGCATGCCGTGGCGCTCCAGGTAGCTAGGCGCGGCGAACAGAAACCAGGGCGCCGGTGCCAGCGTGCGCTGCACCAGGGTCGAGTCGGACAGTGGACCGCTGTGCGAGCGCAGCGCGAGGTCATAACTGCCGCCCGCAATATCGACCTGCTCGTCGCTGATGTGCTGGATGACGTTGATCTTCGGATAACGGTGAATGAAATCCGGAAGTATCTGGCGCATGGCGAACAGCGAGGTCGCCACCGCGGTGGTGAAGCGGATCGTGCCACTCGGCTCGGCCAGGCGCTCGCGCACAGCGCTTTCGGCGAAGTCCGCTCGTTCCAGCATGGCGACCGCATGCCGGTAGAACACCTCGCCTGCACCGGTCATGCCGAGCCTGCGTGAGGTCCCGGTTGACGAGCCGCACGCCGAGCGCTGTTTCGAGCTGCTGGAGGCGATGGCTGACCGTCGATTTCGGTACGTTGAGATTGCGGCTGGCGGCGGTGAGTCCTCCGCACTCGACGATACGAACGAAATAGCGGAAGTCATTGAGATCTAACATGGGCGCACCTTGCGAGTCCGGTGTGATGGACGGCGCCACTGTATACCGTTTGACGATCCGCCGGACTGACGTCGTTTTTCTGCATCGAGTTCCTTTGTCAAAAATTTGACGCAAACGTCAAAAAAGCTATACTAACGTCAACGAATACGGAGACATTGATATGAGCAATATGCAGGCCGGTACCGTTCTCGAACGTCCTCATGCATTGACGATTGACTGGTTTCCCGATGCATTGCCGCATGCCACACAGCAGATCAGTGCGACGCTGCGCACCGAAGACGGCGCCGCCACCTGCGGGGTTTTGTATCAGGGCGCATCGACGAAGACAGTCGTTTGTCTGATGCACCCGCGCGAGAACTTCACGTTCCACTATCTGATTCCCGGATTGCTGCGAGCGGGGGCGTCGGTTTGGGCCCAGGCGGCCCGTTCGGTCGGCAACGACCTTCGGCTCGAGCATGAACTTGCCCTGCACGATGTCGCGGCCGGCTTGCGCTACCTGCGCGAGGCGGGCTTCGAGCGCATCGTGTTGCTCGGTAATTCGGGCGGTGCCGGGCTCTATAGCTTCTACATCCAGCAATCGGCGCTATCGGCGCAAGACCGGATCGCAAAGACGCCTGGCGGCCGTCCGACCCATCTGGCGAGTGCGACCTTGCCGACGGTGGACGGCATGATCTATCTGGCACCGCATCCGGGGCAGGGGCGTTTATTGATGGGGTGCATCGATCCGTCGGTCATTGACGAAGGCGATGCGTTATCGATCGACGATACGTTGAACCCGTTTAACCCTGAGAACGGCTATTCCCGCGAACCAGGGGCAACACGCTATAGCGCTGAGTTCGTCTCCCGCTATCGCGACGCACAACGGGAGCGCGTGGCGCGCCTTGACCGGATGGCCCGTCAACTGATCGCCGTGCGCCAGGACGCTCGGCAAGCCGTGAAGGACAAGGTGGCGACGCATCGGCAAAAGCTCGTGGCCAACCACACGCCAGTCATGACCGTGTGGCGGACGGACGCCGATTTGCACTGTCTTGACTCATCGCTCGATCCCTCCGATCGCAAGCCCGGTTCGCTGTGGTCGCCGAATCCGGTGATCTCGAACTATGGTTCGGTGGGCTTTGGACGCTTGTGTTCTCCGGAGTCCTGGCTCTCGACATGGTCCGGTCTCTCGTCGAATGCAGCGTTGGAAACAACCGCGCCTTCGGTCACCGTGCCCTCGTTGCTGGTCGAATACACCGGCGATCAGACTACTTTTCCATTAGCCATTGCCGACATTTTTGCCGGTATCGGTTCAACCGATAAGACCCACGTTCGCGTGCGCGGCGATCATCACGGCAGACCGCTGGAGGCCGCGGACGAACCGGGCCGGGCAATCGCCGCGCGCGCGGTCGGCGAATGGCTGCATCAACGGTCTTTCTTATAACACGGGAGTTGACGAATGAATCAATCCGTACCGCTCAGACTGTCGGGAGTCGATCACACGGCGCGCCCGACATGGAAGCTGCGCGAAACCATCGAGTTCTATCGCGACACGCTGGGTCTGCCGCTTGTCCACACGATCTCCGCGCGAGGCTGGGGCCCGGAGAGCCACCCGGACTTTCTTCATTTTTTCTTCGATAGCGGCAACGGCAGCACGATCGCCTTTTTTTATTACTTGGGCGAACCGCCGCCGCAACAACGCCCTTTGATGCCGCCCACGCCCGACGACCATGTATTCGATGCGACTCACACTGCGTGGCTGACCGATAGCGCGGAACAGTTGCTCGCATGGAAAGAGATGCTCGAGGCGAAAGGTGTGGAAGTCTCATCGACCACTCAGCACGAAGTGATCGAATCGATCTACTTTCGCGATCCCAACGGCTACTTCATCGAGATCACCGTCAAGCTGCGCGCATTGCAATCGCTAGACGCCAGGGATGCGGCGCTAACACTTGAGGCGGCGATCACGGCCGAGCAGATCGCCAGTGACCATGCGGGACAAGTCCGGGAGATTGATACTGTATGGCAGGAAAAGGGCAGACTGTTGAGTGGGCAATGCGGCATAAAGAGCGACGGTCCCGGCATTTTCGTGCCGGCGCTGGCGGAGTTCGCGAGCGTGGTGGATGCAGCGCGGCGCAATCCCGAGTATCGCGTGTCGCAACCGTCGCCGGGCTACTTTCTGATTGAATCGAAAGAGGCACTCGAATTCAACCGCAAGGAGCTGGGTCTGAAACCGGCGATCTGGTATGGCCTCTTCACAGGTGGTTTGTGCGGGCGTATCGATACGTTTGACAAAGACCGCGTTCGCATCGTCGAACAATAAGAACGCGTCGACTGGAGAAGACAGACATGGCAGGCATCCATTATCCGCTCGAAGGTGTCGCGTATTGCGAGCCATCGGTCGCTCAGCATTATTTTCAGGTTGGTGCTTGGGTCGACAGAACGTTCGGCGAGGCGCTCGCAGCGACGGCACGACGCCTTCCCGACACGCTGGCCTTGATCAGCGACGAGCGCAGCATCACGTTTCGCGCGTTGGATGAGCAAAGCGACCGTCTGGCCGCGGCATTGCTCAAACTCGGACTCGAACCCGGAGCACGCGCAGTGTTCCAGATGGGGACGACCGTCGACACCGCCCTGGCGCTGTGTGCATGCTACAAGAGCGGCATTGTTCCGGTCTGCGCGCTGCCGCAGTACCGCGAGGTTGAAATCGGCAAGCTGGCGAGCCTGTCGTTGCCGCAAGCGTATTTCGTGCAGGCCGACGTGGGGCAGTTCGATCAGGTCGGCTTTGCGCGGAAGATGTGCGCCGAGCACCCATCGTTCAGACACATTGTCGTCGCACGCGGCGACGCGCCAACGGGGACGCATTCGTTGTCCGCCTTGCTGGAGTCGATCTCGCTGGATGAGGCAAAGGCCGTCCTGAACGGTGTGCACATCGGCTCGGAGGACGTCCTGAGCTTCCAACTGTCTGGCGGTACGACAGGGGTGCCCAAGATCATCCCGCGTTTTCACGCGGAATACCTCGCGCATGCTGAAGCGTGGTCCAGGCACGTGGAGGCGGGTGAACACGCCACACTGATCTGGTCACTGCCTTTGCTTCACAACGCGGCGCATCTGTATGCGCTGGTGCCCACGATATCCCTTGGGCAAACCACCGTACTCATGCCGAAAGTCGATATCGTACGGATGGCGGAATTGATCCAGCAGCATCGCGTGACGCATGCTGTTTCAATCGGACCGGTTGCACCGCAGATCATGGCGTGTGCCGAAGTGCTCGATTACGATCTGTCGTCGCTCAAGCTGTTCTTTTGTCTGACCCGGGCCGACGCGCTAGAAGCGTTTCTCGGCGTGACCAGTTCGAATATGTATGGCACGACCGAAGGATTGCTGATCGGCTCGGGCCCGGCAGTCAACGCATTCGTTCGTCATCACACGCATGGACGCTCGGGTTGCGAACATGATGAGCTCGTTCTGCTCAATGCCGACAACGAATCGCCCGTCGCGTCCGGCGAAATAGGTGAGTTGTGTTTTCGCGGTCCGTCCAGCCTGAGGGGCTACTACAACGCACCGGAGGCCAACGCCACAGCCTTTACGTCGAGCGGTTTCTTCCGAACCGGGGACATGATGCGCGCGCATGTCATCGACGGCGTGACCTACTTCTCGTTCGAAGGGCGCCTGCGCGACAACATCAATCGCGGTGGCGAGAAGATCGGCGCGGAAGAAGTCGAGGCGTTTCTAAGCCGTCATCCCACTGTTCTGGACGCGAAACTGGTGGCCATGCCCGATCCGTTTTACGGAGAAAAGGGCTGTGCGTTTCTGATTCTTCGTGAAGGACATGCCGCGCCCGATATCCCGCAGATGATCGAATTCCTCTCCTCGCAGGGGCTCGCGAAGTTCAAGTGTCCGGAGCGGATTGAAATCGTGGACGCGTTCCCGGTGACACGGGTTGGCAAAGTCGACAAACCGGCGATGCGCCGGATCATCGCCGAAGCTATCGAGGTCGAAACCGCGGCGAACGTTTCAACTTCCAGAACCGGAGACTGAGGATGGACATCAATATCGTAGGAGGAGGGCCGGGCGGGCTGTTTTTCTCGTATCTGGTCAAACGACGTTTTCCGAAATGGACGGTCCGAGTCCATGAACAGAATGACGCCGGCGCAACTTACGGCTGGGGTGTGGTGTTCTCGGATGTCGCGCTGTCGTTTCTCGAGAAATCGGATCCCGAGTTCTTCCGCCGGTTTACCGCCGGCCACGTGCGTTCGGAGCACATGGAAATTGTCCATCGCGGCGTGCATGTGCTGATCCATGGCAACTGCTTTTCGCGGGTCGCCCGTATTGCCTTACTGCAGTTTCTACATGCCGAATGCAGATCGGCGGGCGTCGATCTACTGTTCAACGCTCGCGTGGACGACCTGGGCGCATTGCGTCAGGCAGATCTCGTAGTGGTGGCGGATGGCGTGAACAGCCGGACCCGCGCGCAATATGCGGATGCCTTCAAACCGTCGTTCGTGCAGCGTCGCAACAAGTTTGCCTGGTACGGAACCAGCAAGCCGTTCCATGCCGTCTCGCTGATCTTTCGCGAAACCGAATTCGGTGTGTTCATCGCTCATAGCTACGCGTATAGCGACCGGATGAGTACGTTTCTCATCGAAACGGATCCGCAGACGTGGGCACGCGCCGGATTGGGCGAAATGAGCGATGCGGACAGCCGCGCCTTCTGCGAACAGGTTTTCGCCGAAGACCTGGACGGACACGGTCTGTTGTCGAACAAGTCCACATGGTTTGAAGCCGTGACAGTCAAAAACGAGAACTGGCACCACGAGAACATGATTCTGATTGGGGATGCGCTGCGCTCGGTGCACTTCTCGCTGGGCTCCGGTACGCGTATGGCGATGGAAGATTCGATCGCGCTGTTCGAAGGTCTGTGTGCCCACGCGACTGACATCAAGGCTGCATTCGCGCATTTCGAGGCGTCGCGCCGCTCCGCTTCGGATCGCTTCCAACTGGCTGCGGCAAAGAGCCTTGATTGGTATGAAAACGTCGGCAACAAGCTGCATCTCGATCCGATCGGCTTCACCTACGACTATATGCGCCGTACCGGACGTGTCACGCATGAAGATCTACGCGAGCGCGACCCCGAATTCATTCGCCAATACGAGCGGCTTTACGGTGAAGCGGTGAACTGAAGTTTCGACCGATACGGTTCATTTTTTTGCCCAGCATTTGTCAAACTCGTCAAATAAAAGATGTGAAAGTCAATTGAATGACAGAAGGGTGGTGCGGTGGCGGGTGCGTCCATTTACGGGCATCCGCACCGACGATAGAAATCAGGTTAGGAGACAACCATGGCATCAACTGGGGAAGAAACCACTTTTTCATTGTTTGATGGCAGACCCGTTACCGCCACGCAGTGGCGCGTGCTCGGCTTATGCGCGTTATGCATGGTGATCGACGGCTTCGATGTCCAGGCGATGGCCTACGCCGCTCCGGCCTTGATAAAAGCCTGGGGCGCCAGCCGCTCCGTGTTGGGTCCGGTGTTCGCGGCCGGATTGCTGGGCATGTTCGCCGGATCGCTGGTGCTCGCGGGATGGGCTGACACAATCGGCCGCCGTCCGATGCTGATTGCGGCGACTGCCTGGATCGCGCTTTGCATGGTGCTGACACCTTTCGCACACTCGATCGGTGCACTGATCGGCATTCGGTTTGCCGCCGGTATCGGAATGGGCGCGATCGTTCCGAATGCCATGGCTCTCGCAGGCGAATACAGCCCGGCACGCATCCGCGTGAGCTTGATGATGGCGGTGTCGTCGGGTTACATCGTCGGCGGGGTGGTTGGCGGCGGGATTGCCGCTCTGGTGATTGCGCCGTTCGGCTGGGGCGGTGTTTTTTACGCCGGCGCATTGCTCACTGCGCTGCTTTCCCTCTCAATGTTCGCGGCGCTTCCCGAGTCGCTGCAATTTTGCCTGCTACGGCACCCGCAAACACCACGTACCTTGCTACTGCTACACCAGGTGGCGCCAGGTGCCGCCATGCCCACGGTGCCGCCCGCGAACAAAGCACTCGGCGGCAACACGCTGACGATGTTGCTGGGCGAAGGCCGGCGAATCGTCACGCCTCTGCTCTGGGTCGCGAACTTCGCCAACATGCTGTGCGCGTACTTCCTCGCCGCATGGATCCCGGTGTTGATGAGCGGCACAGGCTATTCGTCCAGTAAAGCGGTGCTGGCGGGCACGGCACTTTGGCTCGGCGGACTGGTGGGCAATGTCGCGCTCGGCATGCTGATAGATCGCCGTGGCTTTGCTGCGGTGCTGTTTGCCAATTTCGCCCTCGGTGGCGTTGCCATTGTCGGCATCAGCTACTTACATACGGTGCCGCTCGCGGCTATCTCCTGCATCGCATTCGCCGGATTCTGCATTCTCGGCGGTCAATCCGGCCTGAATGCACTGGCGGTTACGATCTATCCGACAAGGACGCGTGCTACCGGTGCGGGCTGGGCGCTCGGTTTTGGCAGACTCGGCGCTGTGCTCGGGCCGCTGGCCGGCGGGCAGTTGATGGCGCTCGCATGGAGCGTCGATCAGACCTTGCTCGTGTCAGCCGTGCCGACCGTGTTGGCGGCGGTGGCTGTCGGCAGTCTTGGCCGACTGCATGAGCGCCGCGTGAAGCGCATCCCGGCTTCCGGGTGAAAAGTGCCGGTCCGGCACAACACGTCCAATCCGCAGGACAAAGAGGCATAGCCGACGACAGTACGGAACGCCAAATCCGGGCGTTACAATCACGCAAACACAACACTACGGTAGGGCGGCATTCTGGCCGTCGACCGCTATCAGGAGTGGTTTCGTGGCAAAGGTGAATGCTGACGGACAAAAAGAACAGATACTGAACGCCGCGGCCGCGCTCTTCATCGAGAAGGGTTTCGGCGGTGCGTCGATGCAGGAAATCGCCGAGGCGCTCGGCGTGACACGTACTGCCGTCTATTACTACTTCAAGAACAAGGACGAGATACTCACCGCGCTGGTCGAGGAGGTCACGTTACGAGCAAGACGGCTGTCGAGCCAGGCAGTTGCTGAGACGGACGCGGATCCGAAAGAGCGCCTGCGTCTGCTGGTTCATCAGCATACGATGCTGATTCTGAGCCACTACAACGAGTTTCGCGTGATCCAACGCACCGAGCAGCAGCTGCCCGAGCGCGCCTATCGTGCGAACGAAGATGCGAAGCGCGCGGTGCTGAACAACTTTACTGCGGCCATCGAAGCAGGAGTAAGCGCCGGGGTGTTCCGGGTTGTCGACGCCAAGGTCACGGCGTTCACGCTCATCGGCATGTGCAGTTGGCCCGCGTTCTGGTACAAGCCGGAGGGCGCGAGCAGCGCGATCGAGATCGCCGACACGATCGCGGAGCTCGCAGTGCAATCGGTCGTACGGCCGGCCAAACGGCAATTGAAGGGCAGCAGCGCTGTCAGCGAAGCGTTGGCGCTGCTGCGCGAGGATCTGGATCATCTGTCGTTGATGATCGACAAAACGCCGAAGGCCGGTTAGTTATTCACCTGCCTACGATTTGACGCTCTCGCTGCCCGCAACCGGTGTCCAGTTGGCGAGCGGTGTGAGGAAATGAAGGTCGAAACGGCGTTCGACGAACGCCCAGCGGCCGTCGCGACGTTCAAAGCGGTCGTGGTAGAGGCCGCTGATTTGCACCGGGCCCAATTCGACGTGGGTGCACAGGCAATCGACGGCAGCCCGGCCGGTCGCCGTATCGCCGTCGATATCGATCAACGGGTTGGCCATCCAGTGATGCATGTGGGGCATTTTCTGCCAGTTCAGCCGGGCTGATTCGAGAATCGCTTCCACACCTTCAAAGTTGCCGAAAGCGTCGCCGAGCGACAGAAGCGCGCCCTCATGCCATATGCCACGCAGCAGCGCCTCGTCATGGTTATCAAAGGCCTGAGCGTATTCTGCGATCAGCCGTTCAAGAGCAAAGCGGCTTTCTAACGCATCGAGCCGTGAGTCCAGCGTTTGTACGTTCATGAGATCTTTCCTGTGATGGGCGATTTAGAAGTCGGTGGAGCGGGACAGTTCGCGCCAGCGCTCCACCTCGACGGCAACGTCTCTGAGCTTGTCGTCTACAACTTTGAGCGCATCGGCGCCGGCGACGAAGCGCAGCGGCGGGTCCGTTTCGTTAGCGATCTGGACTAACGCACGGCCAAGTTTGTCGGGGTCGCCGACCTGGTTGTGATTGCGGGCTTCGAACACCGCATTGGCCTTGGCCCGGAAATCGGCGTAATCGCTCAAGGCGTGCGTGCCGCGTTTTAACGAACGGTCGTCGAGAAAGTCGGTGCGGAAGGCGCCTGGCTCAACGATGGTGAGCTTGAGACCGAAGTCCGCGATTTCCTGCGCGAGAGCCTCGGAGAATCCTTCGATGGCGAACTTGGTGGCCGAATACATCGAGGCGCCACGGACGCCTTTGAATCCGCCATTCGAAGACATGTTGATGACGAGGCCTGCACGTTGCCGGCGCATCACCGGCAATACCGCCCGGGTGACGTTGAAGGTGCCGAATACGTTGGTGGCGAACTGCCGTTCGATCGCCTCGGGCTCGATTTCCTCGAATGGTCCGAATTGGCCATAGCCCGCGTTGTTGACCAGTACATCGATGCGGCCAAAACGGGCGAGGGCGGCTTCCACGGCAGCATCGGCCTGCGCCGCGTCGCGAATGTCCAGTTGTGCTGTCAGAACGTGTGCTGCGTTCGCTGCATAGACTTGCTGCAGTCGTTCAAGGTCGAGATCGGTTGCAACCACTACGTCGCCTGCAGTCAACGCTGCCCGCGCAATGCCGGCGCCGATGCCACCGGCGCTGCCGGTGATGAACCAGACTTTGCTCATAGCGGCATGTCCTCTTCAATCCAGGCCAGTGCCGACGTATGGCGCGGCGTCCAGCCGAGCTCCTTGCGGGCACGCTTTGCGCGGACACGGCTATTTGAGCCGAAGGTGTAGTGCGCATGGACTTTGCCCCAACGTTCGGTAGCTTGCTCCACGGTCCATGATTGAACCGGCGCAAGCTTTAGACGCCGCGCGATAGCATCGCCAATTTCACCGAACGACGCCTCGCCGCTCTCGATGAAATAAAACGCGCCGGCCGGCGCTTTCTCCAACGCGAGCAGATAGAGTTCGGCGACGTCTTCAATATGGACGTTCGACCAGCGATTCACGCCTTGTCCGACGATGTGCACCACGCCGCCTTTGCGCGCGTCGTCAACCAGGAACGGGATCTGCACGCTCCGCGGATTGAGCCCCGTGCCGCTGCCGTAGATGTTGCTCGGACAGATCACCACGGCGCGTACACCTTCCGCGGAGGCAGCGAGTACCCGCAGTTCAATGTCGCGACGTGGTTGCTTGACCGGCTCGACGACCATCGGCGTGTCTTCGTCATAGATCGCTTCCGAAACGCTATTGCCCAGTGCATCATCGCCGATAACACTCGAACCGCTGGTGTGCAGCAATGGCTTGCCGGAGCCCCGCAGTCCTTCGATAAGGGCTTCGATCGCCGGCCGATGGTCGCTGTCGGCAGCATGAATCACACCTTCCGATTGCTGCGCCTCACGCGTCAGCAGACTGCTGTCTTCGAGGCTGCCAATCACGGGTTCGATACCTAGTGCCTTCAACGATTCGGCTTTGCTTGCGTCGCGTATCAATCCGCGAACGCTGTGACCTGCGGCGAGCAAGCGACGGGCGACAGTGCCGCCGACGAAACCGCTGGCGCCAGTAATAAAAATTTTCACGATCTGTTCCTTTGGATAACGTAGTTAGCTGCTCAAGCCGGCAGCAAGGTAGTCTGGTGCGCGACAAGCCGCCATGTTTCCTGCTCGCGGCGCCACACCACCATGAAGAGCGAATGGAGACTCCGTTCCGTTCCACGCACGGTTGCCTCCATTTTCAGAGCGCCACTCGCGACGAACGATTTGTCGCCAAGGGGCACGACTGTCTCGATGCGGCTATTGGCGCTTCGGTAGATCACCACTCCCGCCCGGACGGCGTCGAGGTAAGCCGTCTTGTCGTCTTTCAGGCCACTCGAATGCACGAAATGCAGCTCGTCGGAGAGAAGATCGGTCAGCGCGTTAGCATCGGCATTCAGCAGTAACTGCCATCGTGTGTCTTCGAGCTTGCGTGCGAGATCGAAAAGGTCGGGTCCGGTTGTCATCATGCGTTCCTGTTCAGGCAGCGGTGTATTGCCGCTGCATATTTAATTCGACAGAAATAGAGGTCGTGACCTCTATGAGGCAAGGCGTTCGCGTCCTGCCTGCCATGCAAAAGTAACGGCTTTTCAGGCGTGAATTAAGTAGGGTAGAGTTCCCGATAGAGCGGACAATGTGTCCGCGCAATGGATGCTGCGAGACTATGGATAGCATTGCGCTTAATGTGTTTGTTCAGGCCGCCGAGACACGCAGCTTTGTCGCTGCCGGCCGCATTCTGGGTATTTCCGCTTCTGGCATTGGCAAGAGCGTGACGCGTCTCGAGCAGAGCCTCGGCGTCAGGTTGTTTCATCGAAGCACACGCAGCGTCACGCTGACGGCCGAGGGCGAGATGTTTGTCGAACGCGCGCGGCGCATTCTGGCGGAATTCGACGCGGCGCAGGCCGAGTTGTCCGAGGCATCGGCGGTCCCCAAAGGGCGACTGCGCATCGGCTTGCCCATGATCAGTGAGCCATTTCTACCTGTGCTTGCCGATTTTCAGCGGCGTTATCCTGCGATCGAACTTGATCTCGATTTCGACAACCGGAAGGTCGATGTGATCGAAGAGGGTTACGACGCTGTCGTGCGCAGCGGCGACGTTGAGGATTCCCGTTTGACCTCACGGCGATTGGGCTCTTTCCGAATGCTGCTCGTTGGCGCGCCAAACTATTTCGAGCGCTGCGGGAAGCCGGTGCATCCGAGGGAACTCGCCGAACACGCCTGCATTCAATTCCGCATGCCGAACACGGGCAAACTGCAGGTCTGGCAACTGCGGCACGATGCCGACGAAGCCGAAGCGCAACTCGCCACGACGGTGACGTGCAACACCAATGAGGCGCGCCTGTGCTTCGCGCTGGAAGGTCTCGGCATTGCCTACATGTCGGACTTCACGGTGCGCGACGCTCTCAATGACGGCAGGCTGGTGACGGTTCTGGATGAATACACGACCGACCACAACACCTTTCAACTGTTGTGGCCGTCCGGCAGACATATCACGCCAAAGCTACGAGCGTTCATCGATTTCATCAGCGAGCACGTGCCGCTCGGGAGGGCGCCTTAATCGCGGATGAACAGTGCATGTCGTAGCGAAGGCTTTCCCGGGATAGATCGCCCAGCGATCTACCAGACCGAATCTCCACGGATCACCGCATCGGCGCCGCCGTCGATGAAAATAGTCTGGCCGGTCATATGGCCGTTCTTTTCGCTGGCGAGCCAGGCAAGGAACTCGGCAGCCGCCACGGGCTCGTACGGACCGCCGAGTGGCATTGGGGTGCCGGCGCTAACAGCGCGCTTTTTATCGGGGTCTTCGAAAAGTCGCGCCAGCAATTCGGTCTTGACGAGTCCTGGTGCGAGCGCATTCAGTGGTATCCCCGAGGCGGCCCAGTCCGCACTGATCGCACTGCGCCGGATCCATCGTGATAGCGCTCGCTTGGTGGTCGCGTACACGTAACTCGCGTCTCGTGCCCGCTCCAATGCCTGTTCTTCTGTGCCGTTCAGCAGCATGTTCAGGAGCTGCTCGTCGTGAGGGTGGACAGAGGTAATGGAGGAGACGGCCACGGCGCGCGGAGCCGACGACTTTAGCAACAGTGGCCGGAGCCCTTGCAGCGTCGCCACGGCGCCGTAATAGTTGATCGCCGCGGTGGCGGGGCCCGCAATATCGACACCTGCCACGGCGAGAACGGCGTCGATCGAACCACCGCTTTGTTTCGTCACCTGCTCGACGAGAGCAGTGCGTCCTTCAGGTGTACCGAGGTCCGCAACGACTTCGGCATTGTGAATATCCGCGCCAATCACATGATGGCCCTGCGACTCGAGTAGCTGCCTCGTGGCCAGGCCAATACCGGATCCTGCACCTGTAATGACGTAAGTTCTGAGCATACTGGGCATATTGAGTTCTCCATTCAAGACGGGCTACGAGGGCGTACCAGCGCATGCACAAGCCCGTAGCCGGGGACGGTTTGCATGTCGCAAAGGTAGCGGCTCTGCCGCGAAAGATGAAGGAGGGTGAGGTTCCTGACAGTGCGGACAAATTGTCCGAACCGATGTCGCGTGCTTGTGAACCACGCGCGCTGCCGCGGATTACGCCGCAACACTCGCTTGCAACCACCGAAGAAGCGGCTTCAATTTCTCGCGATATTCATTGCGCGGCGGATGCACCAGATAATATCCAGCCCCGGTCTCCACCACGCGCTTGAACGGCGTCACCAGTGAGCCGCTTGTGAGATTCTCTCCGACCAGGTTCAGATCCCCCAGCGCCACACCCAACCCGCGTGCCGCGGCGCTGAATGCGAGGTCCAGCGTGTCGAACACCTGCTCCCGATACGTATGCGCGGCAAGGTTGCCTTCCTGCTGCAGCCACAGAATCCACCCCCGCCGGCCGAAGCTGGAATGCAGCAACGTGTGCTGTTTCAGATCTTCGGGCTCCACGAGCGGGGGTGTGCCGCTGGCGATCTGCGGCGAGCAGACCGGCGTCAATCTCTCGCGCATCAGACAGGTGGCTTCCAATCCTTCCCAATTGCCGGTTCCGAACAGGATCGCGGCGTCGAGCGTGCCTTCGCCGAAGTTGGTTGGCAGGAACCATGCGGTGTCGATATTCAACTGCGTACCTGGAACTTCAGCATAGAAGTCGGTCAGGCGCGGCAGCAGCCAGCGCGCCGCCAGCGTGGGCGTGACGCGCAGGGTAATGGTCTGGCCGCCGGAGTTCGTGATGTGCATCGAGCGGCGCGCGGTTGCCAGCAACTCTTCGACGATCGGCACCAGCCGTTGACACTCCGCAGTCTGCACGACCATGCGGGTGTGCCTCACGAACAGCGCGCAACCGAAATACTCCTCGATCTGTTGAATATGCCGGCTCACCGCGCTCTGGCTGAGAAACAGCTGCTGCGATGCAGCCGTGAAGTTGCCGCAGCGGGCGACCACCAGCAGGGTTTGCAGCACGTTGAAGGGAGGATAGCGTTCGATCTTCATTTATGCACAACTCGCATGGTAACCATGAGATTTTACCGTTTGTGGCCGGAAAATTGGCGTTCTTAAATCCCTTCAACGAATCCGGATTTCCACCCCCGAAGTAGCCTTGCAGTGAGTGCCGCGACGCCGGCGCTGAGCAACGGGTTTGCCTTTCGTAGCGGGCAGAAACGCCGGATCGACGCCGCGTCGAACAATGCGTTCAAGGGAGTTTTCGTTTGGTCCGATCTACCGTTACGTTGCCCCTGCAACAGGGCATGCCCGCGTCGCAAAGCCATGCACACAGTGCAAGTGCGTCCGAGGAATCGGGCAACGTTTCTCAAATGGAATATGTCGCGCGCCAGCCGACTCAGACCGCGCCGCGCTGGCCGGAAGGACACCGTTCCTGCGTCGCGCTCGCGTTCGATCTCGACGGCCCGACCGGCGATGCAATGCTCAACGGTTCGATCTGGACCAACCCTTCGTATTTCACCCTGGGCAGTTACGGCCCGTGGCGCGCGCTTGGCCGTCTGCTCGATATGCTCAACGAGCGGCGCGTGCCGGCGACTTTCTTCGTGCCGGCCTGGGTGGTCGAAAACTGGCCGGATCAGTGTGCGGCGATCATCGCGGGCGGCCATGAGATCGCTTACCACGGCTACCGGCACGAGGCTTTCTGGACTCTGGATCGCGACGGCCAGCGCGAAGTCATGGAACGCTCCGCGGAAGTCTTCGCCAAATATCTCGGCATGCAGCCGGTTGGTTTTCGCACGCCGTCGGGCGACTGGGGGCCGGACACGATTCGCGTGCTGATGGAGGCCGGAGTGCGCTATTCGAGTTCGATGCGGGGCGACGATCGTCCTTATCTGCTGCACGCCGAGGGCATCGCCGAGCCCATGGTCGAAATTCCGGGCCGCTGGGAGCTCGACGATTATGCGTCGCTGGCCTATCACCGCAACCCGGATTTTCCGGCGAGCCTCGACCGCATTGCGAGCTATGACACGACGCTCGACAACTGGCGTCGTGAATTCGACGGCTCGCATCGCGACGGACTCTGCCTGACCACGCTGTTTCATCCGAAGGTGTCCGGCAAACCTGGCCGTATTGCGCTGCTAGAAAGACTGATCGAGCACATGCACGCACAAGGCGACGTATGGTTCGCCACGTGCCGCGACGTCGCGCAATGGTGGCTCGATAACAATACGTCGGGACACGCGCAGGAGTTCAGCGCATGAATGCACTTCACTGGCCACACAACGCGCGCTGCGCAGTGGTCGTCACGGTCGACTTCAACGACGAACACGGCATCCTGACTCAGGAGCCGCGTATCGCCGGCCGCGAGAAATCGCTTTCGGTGTGGCGCTATGGCGCGAAACGGGGCGTGGATCGCGTGCTCGACGCGTTCGATGAGTTCGATGTCCGCTCGAGCTGGTTCTTGCCCGGACGCGTTGCCCAAACTCATACGGACTTGCTGCACCGTATCGATGCGCAGCAACACGAAATCGGCACGAGCGGATATCGCTGCGAGAACTTCGACACACTCACGTTCGATGAGCAACGACAAGCGTTCCTTGCCGGTCAGCAAGCGCTCGTCGACACGCTCGGTCGGCGCGTGCAGGGTTTTCGTTCCTTCTATGGCAATTGGGCGCCGGGCTTAGCGGACTTTCTGCGCAGCGAAGGCGTCACGTGGTCGTCGTCATGGCGCGGCGACGATCTGCCGTATTTTCATCTGCCGGACGCGGATGCGAATGCAGGGACAGTGGCGGCTGGCGACACGCCGCCGCTGGTCGAACTGCCGCTTCACTATGAACTCGAAGACGAACCGTACTTCGTCTACAACCTGTCGCCTGCAGTACCGGTCGGACAGCCGCGGATTCCCTCGTATCGGGAAGTGCTGGCGAACTGGAAGCAGGATTTCGCGGCGTTCCGTCGCTTCGGTTTGTGCTTTGTGTTGAGACTGCATCCGGAGCTCATCGGTACGGCGGGACGTATCGACGTGTTGCGCGAATTGCTAGCGGAGATGCGTTCGCACGACGACGTGTGGTTCGCGACGGGCGCGGAAGTGGCGGCCTGGTGGCGGCAGAACGTCGACGGTAACGAGCCGGGTCATCCGGTCGAGGTTTTTGCAAGGCATCGGGAGGCCGCACGATGAGCGCGCGTGATCTGTCGCTGTCGGAGCAACTGGCGGCGTTCGTCGCCGGCGTACCCAACGACGCGCTGCCTGTTGCCGTCGTCCATAAGGCCAAGCGGCATATCCTCGACACGATCGGCGCGTCGCTGGCCGGCGCCGCGGCCATGGAGTCGCGCAGCGCGCGGGCGGTCATGTCCGGCGACGGGCCAGGCGTGGCGCATGTGTGGGGCACACGGCAGTCGCTCGGCCCGCGCAGCGCGGCCTTCGTCAACGGTGTCGCGGCACATGCGCTGGAACTCGACGACTCCGGCGGCTGCGATCATTCCGGCGCCGTCGTGCTGCCCGCGGCATTCGCGGCGCTTGCCTGCTCGCCGCGACCGGTATCGGGGCGGGCGTTTCTTGCGGCTGTGGTGCTCGGCTATGACGTCGGCAGGCGCGTGCTCGAAGCATGCGGCGGATATTCGCCGCACAACGCACGCGGCTGGCATTCTACGATGACCTGCGGCGTGTTCGGCGCGGCGGCGGCAAGTGCGCGCCTCCTCGGGCTCGATGCCGTGCAAACCGGCGCGGCGTTCGGCCATGCGGGCAGCTTCAGCGGCGGCCTATGGGGTTTCATTCACGACGCGTCGCAAACGAAGCGCATGCACACCGGCCGCGCGGCTGAAGGTGGACTGCTGGCGGCATTGCTGGCGAGGGAAAACGTCACCGGCCCGACGCAGGTGTTCGCGGACGTATGGGGCGGCTTCTTCAATGCGTTCGCTCCCGACACGCAGAAGCCCGAAGCCTTGCTGCACGAACTGGGCGACACGTGGAAGATCATGCGTTGCTCGATCAAGCCGCACGCGTCGTGCCGCAGCACGCATGCAGCGGTGGATGCCACGCTCGATCTGCTGCGTGACATCAAATGTGACCCGGACAGGCTATCCAGCGTGCACGTCAGATTGAGCGCATTCGTCGAAGGCATGTGCGGCGGCCGCGAATTGCGCAACCTGGCCTCGTCGCAAATGAGTTTGCCGTATGCGGTTGCTTCGGTGCTGGTCTATGGCCACGCGGGGATTGCCGCCTATCTCGAGGCTGCCCGAACGGATCCGCGCATGGCCGCGATGATGGAGCGCATCACGCTCGAAGTCGATCCAGCGATGTCCGATCTGGACGAGCCCATCGTCACGCTCACGATCGCCGATGAGATGCCGCGCTCGCAGCAGGTGCTCACGCCGCTCGGCGATCCGCGCAATCCGTTGTCGGATGCGGACTTGCTGTCGAAGTACCACACCCTGGCCGCCATGGCGCTCGACGACACGTCGGCGAATGCGCTTGCCGATGCGGTACTCGATCTGGACAATCTCGCCGACGCGCGCACGCTTCTATCGTGGCTTGGCGGCGACGCCGATGCTAAACCCGCGCTGCGGTAGCGCGACAGGCCGTGACGGAAACTCAATGGTTTCGATGACAAGCGTTCAATTCTTTAAAGGTATGTCCTCCATGTCCAAGCTGAACCCGCTGCGCGCTGCGTCCCGTTTGATGGCAGTCTGCCTGTCGACCTTTCTCTTCGGCGCTGCTGCCCACGCGCAAGCGTTGCCTGATTCGATCGCCAAGGCCAAGGTCATCAAGGTCGCGGTGAACTCGATCTACCCGCCGATGGAATACAAAGACCCGGAGAGCGGCGAACTGACCGGCTTCGATATCGACCTCGGCAATGCGATTGCAAAACAACTCGGCGTCAAGCTGGACTGGCAGGAGTCGGCGTTTGAACAATTGCTGCCCTCGCTCGCTACCGGGCGTGTGGACATGGTGCTGAGCGGATTGAGCGACGTGCCGGGGCGCCGCGATACGGCGGATTTTCTCGATTACCTGAATTCAGGCGCACAGTTCTACATTCTGACCGGCGCGCATGGCGGCGAGATCCGGCAGTCGGCGGATCTGTGCGGAAAGGCGGTCGGTACGAGTCGCAGCACGTCATTCCCGGCAGACACCGCAGCATGGAGTGCGAAGAACTGCGTCGGCAAGACGCCGGTCACGGTGGTGGGTACGGAAGACACGTCATCCGCGCGTATGCAGTTGAAGCAGGGGCGAATCGTGGCGGGTGTGCAGGGCAGCGAAACCCTGCCGTACGCAATGAAGCTCGAACCGAACACCTACAAGCCCATTGGCGAACCGTTCGCGGCTTCGCCTGAAGGCATCGCCTTTGCGAAGTCCAGCGCGAAGCTGCGCGATGCGGTGCGGGCCGCGCTCGACAAGCTGGTCGCGAACGGCACATACAGTGCGATCGTGGCGAAGTGGGGGCTGCAATCGAGCGCGGTTCAGCAGGTGACGATGAACGGTGCGAAGGACCATTGAAGCACCTGGGTCACTCCACGTTCTCGCTCAACCACATGGCGAATGCCGACACGAGCGGCGTATCGGACAGCTCCTGCCGGGACACCAGGTAATACGCGTGTCTCGACGGCACGGTGATGCTGAACGGCCGGATCAGCGTGCCGTCCATCAGGTCGTCCCGCACCGAGAAACTGTCGCCGAGCGCCACACCCTGACCGTGAATCGCCGCTTCGATACCGATATGCGCATTGCCGATTTCAAGAATCCTGATGCCCTCGAGTTTGTCTGCCGACGCATGCGCGAGCCATCGCATCCACGATCCCGAGTGCTCGCAAAACAGCGCTTTGCCCGCGAGATCTTCGGTCTTGCGGATCGCGTTGGGACCGTTCATCAGGGCGGGACTGACCACCGGAAACAGCGATGGATGCGTAATCAGCGTGACGTGGCGATCGCGCCAGCGGCCTTCTCCGTAGCGCACGCATACGTCGACATCGGGCGAATACACTTCGCGGTCGTCGTTGGAGGGGATCACTTTCAGATTGATCGCCGGGTACTGGTCGAGAAACTCGCCGATGTGCCGGGCCATCCAGCGTGACGTGAACAGCAGCGGCGTGGACACGACGAGATCGCCGGCCATCTCGGGTGAGTCCAGTTTGACCACGGCGTTGGCGATCATGTCGAACGCGTTTTTGACGGGCTGCAGCAAGGCCTCGCCTTCGCGCGTCAGTTTCACGCGCGCCTTTGATCTGACGAACAGCGTAACGCCGAGTGACTCTTCGAGAATGCGGATCTGATGGCTGACCGCGCTGGCGGTCACGTGCAACTCCTGCGCGGCGCCGGCCACGCTCGAGCGCCGCGCGGCGGCTTCGAACGCACGAAGAGGATTGAGCGGTGGCAGACGGTTTCTCATGAGGCGGGAAGAGATGCTGAGAAAAATTTCATTTGACCGGAATTTAATTCTCGCTACAAGAAGAAAAACTGGATACGTACAGTGGAGTCAACTTAACGGAGGGGACTAGCAGCGATGAATATTTCTGAACCGATCGAGCGTTTGTGGGGCGGGCGTTTCAAGTCGGGGCCGTCGGCGGTGCTCAAGGCGCTATCGCGTTCGGATCCGAGCTTCTTCCGGCTCGCGCCGTACGATCTGGCCGGTTCCCGCGCGCATGCGCAGGAACTGCGCCGCGCGCAGATCCTGACCGAAGAAGAATTGCAGCAACTGCTGGGCGAAATGGACCGGCTGCAAGCGCAGTACCTTGCAGGCGAGATCGGACCGTCGCAGGATGACGAGGACGTGCACACGTTCCTCGAACGCGAATTGACGCAACGTTTGGGCGCTACCGGCGGCAAGCTGCGCGCGGGCCGTTCGCGCAACGACCAGGCGGCCAACGACCTGCGCCTGTTCCTGCGCGACAAGGCACGCACGCTGGCGCACGCGGTGATCGATTTGCAGAACGCACTGATCGAACAGGCCGATGCGCACACCCGCAGCGTGACGGCGGGCTTTACCCATCTGCAGCCGGCGCAGCCGGTCGTGTTCGCGCATCATTTGCTGGCGCACGCGCAGTCGATTTACCGCGACGTCGATCGCCTGGTGGACTGGGACCGGCGCAGCGCGCGCTCGCCGCTGGGCGCGGCAGCGCTGGCGGGCTCGGCGATCTGCCTCAGCCCGGAGTTGTCAGCCACCGAGCTCGGCTACGACGCACCCTGCGAAAACTCGATCGACGCCGTCGCTTCACGCGATCACGTGGCGGAGTTCGTGTTCATTGCGAGCATGCTGTCGGTGAATCTGTCGCGACTGTCGGAGGAAGTGATCCTGTGGACGACACGGCAGTTCGGCTGGGTCGTGTTGGACGATGGCTACGCCACGGGCAGCTCGATCATGCCGCAGAAGAAGAACTCGGATATCGCGGAGCTCACGCGCGGCAAGGCGGGACGACTGATCGGCAATCTTGGCGGCCTGCTGGCGACGCTGAAGTCGCTGCCGCTCGCGTACAACCGCGATCTGGCGGAAGACAAGATCGCCGCGTTCGACAGCATCGACACGCTGGAGTTGGTATTGCCCGCGATGGCTGGCATGATCCGCACGATGCAGGTGAACGTGGCCGAGATGCGCCGCCAGGCGCCGCTGGGTTTCACGCTCGCCACGGAGGTAGCCGACTGGCTCGCGCTGCGCGGTATTCCGTTCAGCGAGGCGCACGAGATCACGGGCGCGCTGGTGAGGGCGTGTGAAGAGCAGGGCATCGAGCTGGGTGAGGTGTCGGTGGCGACGTTGGCCCAGGTGGATGCGCGGCTGGAGGCGTCGGTGCTGGAACACGTGACGCTCGAAGCCGCAGTGGCCGCGCGCAGCGGCTACGGCGGCACGGCACCGGCTCGCGTGGAAGAGCAGATCACCCGGCTGCGTGTGGCGATCGACAAGCAGACCGCGTGGGCGGCCGACTACAGGGGGCCATCATGGTAAGCGTTTCCAACGATAGAGCGGCACTGCCCGCGGAGGCTCAGAAGCAGATGACAGAGATGAGTGAGGACGTCACCGACATTTCGCATCTGGAACATGTACGGCGCCGCTACTGGGGCCGTTATGTGGCCTCAGCGGCAATCATCGCGTTGATTGGGTACGTGGTGCTGGCGTTCGCGCACGGCCAGATCGAATGGCGTTACGTCGCGCGGTTCCTGACGGCGCGCTCGATCCTGAACGGCCTCGTCAACACAATCGTGATGACGGTGCTGGCGATGGTGCTGGGCGTGGTGCTCGGCGTGATCACCGCGATCATGCGGCTGTCGCCCAATCCGGTGTTGCAGACGGTCGCGCAAGGCTATGTGTGGCTGTTTCGCGGCACACCGGTGATCCTGCAACTGCTGCTGTGGTTCAACCTGGCGCTGGTGTTTCCGTCGATGGGCATCCCGGGCCTGTTCGAATTCCGCACGGTGGACGTCATGACGCCGTTCCTCGCGGCGTTGCTGGGTCTAGGGATCAACCAGGGGGCGTACACCTCGGAAGTGGTGCGCGCGGGGCTGCTGTCGGTGGACACGGGTCAGTATGAAGCGGCCAAGTCGATCGGCATGCCGCGGCTGCAGGCGCTGCGCCGGGTGATTCTGCCGCAGGCGATGCGGGTGATCGTGCCGCCGATCGGCAACGAGCTGGTGGGGATGGTGAAGCTGACGTCACTCGCGAGCGTGATCCAGTACGCGGAGATGCTGCACAACGCCGAGAACATCTACTACGCGAATGCACGGGTGATCGAGCTGCTGATGGTGGCCGGGGTCTGGTATCTGGTGGTGGTGACGGTGTTGTCGTTCGCGCAGTCGCGGGTGGAGCGGCACTACGCCCGCGGGGCGGGACGTGCATCGGGCCGGCAATGAAGGCGCCGGTGACGACAGGACAAGGAGCCGAAATGAATTCAATCGTTCGCGCGGTCGACGTGCGCAAGTCATATGGCGAGTTCAAGGCGTTGCAGGGCATCACGCTGGATGTGGCCAAAGGCGAGGTGCTGTGCGTGATCGGGCCGTCGGGCTCGGGCAAGAGCACGTTCCTGCGCTGTATCAACCAGCTTGAGAAGATCAACGACGGGGCGCTGTGGGTGAACGGCGAACTGGCGGGCTACCGGCGGGTGGGCAACCGGCTGCACGAACTCTCTGAGCGGCAGGTGGCGCGCCAGCGTCTGGCGACCGGCATGGTGTTCCAGAAATTCAACCTGTTCCCGCACAAGACGGTGCTGGAGAACGTGATCGAAGGTCCCGTGCAGGTTCTCAAGCGGCGGCGCGCGGAGGCGGAAGAAGAGGCGCGTTCGTTGCTCAAGCGGGTAGGGCTCGCTCACAAGTGCGATGCATTTCCGGTGGAACTGTCCGGTGGACAGCAGCAACGGGTGGCGATTGCACGTGCACTGGCGATGCATCCGCAACTGATGTTGTTCGACGAACCGACCTCGGCGTTGGACCCGGAACTGGTGGGCGAGGTGCTGGCGGTGATGCGGGATCTCGCGAAAAGCGGCATGACGATGATCGTGGTGACGCATGAACTGGGCTTTGCACGCGAGGTGGCCAACCGGGTGGTCTTCATGGATCAGGGGCAGGTGGTGGAAACCGGCACGCCTGATCAGGTGCTCGGGCAGCCAAAACATAAACGTACGCAGGATTTCATCTCGGCCGTGCTTTCCTGATCACAACCGCGGGTTCCGGCTGGGACCCGTTTTTCAGATTCTTCTAACAAGCGAGTTTCTATGAACGCGTCCCTTCGTTTGCGTGAATGGTTCACCCTGGTAGTTGGCGTCGTGGCGCTGCATGCGCCGCTGCTTCATGCGCAAACTGCTTCGTCAATTGGCAAGAGCACGCTCGTCGCGGCGATCGTGCCGAACTATCCGCCGTTCGAATACAAGGACCCAGCCACCGACAAGCTGATGGGCTTCGACGTCGATCTCGGCGAAGCACTCGCCGCTAAGCTCGGCGTCAAGCTCGAGTGGCAGGAAACCAGCTTCGACCAGATGATGAGCGCGCTGACGACGAAGCGCGTCGACGTGATCCTGTCGGGCATGACCGATCTTCCCGAGCGCCGCGGGGCGGTGAACTTCCTTGACTACATCACGACCGGTCCGCAGTTCTACACGACGAAGGCGCGTGCGGGAGAGTTCGCGACGATGGATGCGTTGTGTGGCAAGACCGTCGGAACGAGCCGCCGCACATCGTTTGTGAACGATGCCGCGAAGTGGAGCGATGAGCATTGCGTGAAGGCAGGTAAGCCGCCCATCAAGGTAATCGGTACGGATGGCTCGTCGGACGCGCGCATGCAGTTGCGCCAGAACCGGATCGATGCGGCGGTGCAGGGCGGCGAAACTTTGCCGTACCAGAACTCGATTGAGCAGAATGCGTACGCGCCGATCGGCCAGCCATTCCTGTCGCAGTACACCGCGCTCGGTATGTCGAAGGACAACGCGGCGCTCAATACGGCGTTGACCAATGCGTTCAACCAACTGATCGCCGACGGCACTTACCAGAAGATCCTGGCGAAATGGGGTTTGCAGCAACACGCCGTGCCGAAGGCGCTCGTTAACGCCGGGACGTGATACGGGCGTAGGCCCCGCTCAAACCGTTATCACGCTCGACAGATGGTCTGCCCGCGCCGCTGGCTCCCCGAGCCAGCGGCCCACGGTAGCGGGCTTGAGCGCTTCGATGCCGCTGAGCGTTGTCTGCCAGTGCTTGGCGTCGACTTTCAGCTCCGGGCCATCGCCTTGCCGACATGTTCGGCAAACGCTTTGACCTTGGCCGAATGCCGGCGCTCCAGTGGGCTCACCAGATGGATCGGGATGGGGATCGTTTCCCAGTCCGGCAACATCCGCTGCACTTCGCCACTGGCTAACTCGTCATCGAACAGCCACGTCGGCGAATAGCCGATACCCATACCCGCGAGCACCGAGGCCCGCATGACCTCGCTGCTGTTGGTTTGCAGATTACCTTCGACCCGCACGATGCGCGTGGTTCCCACCGGATCTGTCGCGCCGGGTCCTGCCGTAAAACGCCACGCGTTGCGCATCGCCAGTTCGGTGTAGACGATGCAGTTGTGCCCACTCAAGTCGTCGGGGGCGCGTGGCGCTTTCGTTCCTTTGGGCAGTGAGCGCACGTAGCTGCGATGCGCCATCAACATTCGCTGGGCCGTTCCCACGCGACGCGCGATCAGGCTGCTGTCCGGCAGATCGCCGAGCCGCACCGCGACGTCGATCCCCTGTTCCACGAGATCGACAAAACCATCGCTCAGGCGCAGGTCGATCTTCACACCCCGATGCTCTGCCAGAAACGACTGAACCAATGGCATGAGCTTGAGGCGCCCGAAACCGACTGACGCCGCGATCCGCAGCCAGCCCGTCAGTTGCTGCTCGCCGCGCCGCAGCGCGCCTTCGGCCTCCGCGATTTCCGCGACGAGGCGCCGCGCCTGTTCGAAATAGTGTTCACCTTCTTCGGTCAGAGCAAGCGAACGCGTGGTTCGCGTCAGCAGCCGCGCGCCCAGCTCGCGCTCGAGTGCCGCGACCTGTTTGCTCACTGCGCTCTGCGTCGTGTCGGCCTCGTGCGCGACCGCGGAAAAGCTGCCGGCCTCCACCACGCGCACGAACGTCTTCATTGCCTGCAGCTTGTCCATTTTGCTCAATATATTCCTTTGTGGAATCAGTGATATGAGCATACACCATCTATATCCCCAATCTGGAATCAGTCAAAGTGCAGTCATCGCAAACGCGATTCGACACAACCCAACTCAAGGAGTACCGACATGAACTCACCCGTCGTCCTTATCACTGGCGCGCTGACCGGCATCGGCCGCGCTACCGCTCTTGCTTTTGCTCGCGAAGGAAACCGCGTGGTCGTCAGCGGCCGGCGCGAAGAAGCAGGCCAGGCGCTTGCCGCCGAATTGCGTGCGCTTGGCGCCGAAGCCGAATTCCTGCGCGCCGATGTGCGCTTCGAAGCGGAAGTACGCAGCTTGGTCGAGCAAACCGTGGCGCGTTTCGGACGCATCGACGTGGCCGTCAACAACGCCGGCACGGAAGGTCAACTGGCGCCGATCGTCGAGCAGACGGCAGCCAACTACGAAGACACGTTCTCGGTCAACGTGCTCGGCACGCTGCTGTCGCTCAAGCACGAAATGCGCGTGATGCTGGCGCAGGGCGCGGGTTCGATCATCAATCTCTCGTCGATCGCGGGCCAGGTCGGTATTGCGGGTGCGTCCGTCTACGCAGCCAGCAAGCATGCGGTCGAAGGTCTCACGAAGAGCGCGGCGCTCGAAGGCGCTGCCGCAGGCGTGCGCGTCAACGCCGTGGCGCCGGGTCCTGTCGCGACCGAAATGCTCGACCGTTTTGTCGGCGGGAGCGAGGAGGGCAAGGCCGGTTTCCTCTCAACGATACCGGCGCGACGCGCCGCGACCCCGGATGAAATCGCCCAGACCATCGTCTTCCTTGCGAGCGACAAGGCGCGCTACCTCACCGGACAGAACATTGCAGTCGACGGCGCCTATACCGCGCAATAACGCACGGGTTTTTCCACCTGGCTTTATTCATCTTTTCTACTCAGGAGCATCACCATGACCACCATCAATGTCCCGACGCGCGACGAAGTTTCCCCGGCTAACCAGGCCATCTTCGACAAGCTCAAGAGCAGTCTCGGCACAGTGCCCAACCTGTACGCGACGCTCGCCCATTCGGAGCATGCGCTCGGCAATTACCTCGCGTTCCAGAACGCGAAGAGCAGTATCACCGGCAAGGCGCGCGAAATCGTGAACCTCGTCGTGAGCCAGGTCAACGGCTGTGAATACTGTCTGGCCGCACACACCATGATCGGCAAGATGAACGGCTTCACCGACGAACAGATTCTCGAAATCCGCGGTGGCAAGGCAAGTTTCGACGCGAAGTTCGACGCGCTCGCGCGCCTGGTGAAGAACATCGCGGTCAACCGCGGGCACGCCGATCAGGCGCTTTTGGATGCGTTCTTCACTGCGGGCTGGACCAAGGCCAATCTGGTCGACACGATCGTCGTGATCGGCGACAAAACCGTCACTAACTATCTGCACGCAACGACGCACGTACCGGTGGACTTCCCCGCTGCGCCGCAACTCGCTGCCTGATGGTTGCAGCCGGACAAGGCACGGTGCTCATGAGATGCCCGCATTGCCCGGCTGACTGGAGTGTTACGGTAGATCTACGGCGGTGATAGGTGAGGCTACACCACAATCTCGGCAGCAACGCGTGCACAAGCTCGGACGACAGGTCCATAAAGAGGCTCACGAAGCCGAGCGCCCATACCGTGCGCGGAATGGCGATTCTGGTGGCGGAAGGCGTGTCAGGCGTCATAGCGTGTCATGGGTTAAGAGAGTCCGGGCAGCAGATTGAATCATGATCGTTCGCGGCTCAGTGTTTCAATGGGGAGCTTCGGAAGCGCCCGGCAAGACCAGCACCGCGCGCCGGACCGTCCCGCTTTCGGACGCCGTACGATTCAACGTCTGCATTCCCGAAGGGAGCAGTTGAGGAATGGCGGGGGCATCCGGCCAGATCGTGCTGGCGCCCAGCGTGGCGAAGTGCCACGGCTGCTGGAAGGCTTCCTGATACAGCGCGCCGTACCAGATCGGCCCATCGGTCACGCCATCGGCCCCGGTGCCGATCGCCAACCGGTAACGGGACCGCCACAACCGCAGCACTAACCGGTTCATCGGCCGCCGCGGATCGAATTTCACAAATACCAGTTCAGCGCTCTTACCTTCCGAGAGTTTCTGCAATACGGGCAACGCGGCCACCGGAGTCTTCGGCGACAGCCACAGCAAGGCAGACCTGGCGGACCACGCCGTTGCCGCTTGCCAGCCCGCCGACTCAAGGCGATGCACGATCGCACTGGAATCTGCGGCCCATTGCAATGGCAGATATTCTTCCTCGTCACCGCTCAGCTCGATCCGGCGGCCCGGCAGCACACGCCATCCTTCGTCCACCCAGTGGCTGAGCGTGAGCACCGTTTCGTGCCTTGCCGGGCTATACCTGGCAAGGTCGGACTGCAGATGTTCCGGGTTCGTCCAGGGACCGAAGATGGCGAGCACCGCACCAACGATGAAGGCCAATGCCTTCGGATGCACGTCGTCGCGCACCCGCTGATAGGTGTAGGCGCCGGCCAGTACCGCAAACCACGCGAGCCCGAGGCTCCAGCCGCCCAGCACGTCCGCCAGCCAGTTTTCCCCGAGATACAGGCGGGCAAACCCGGTGAGCGCGACCCAGATCGCGACGACCGTGATGACGGCGCTGCGCCAGAGGGGCGCCTGCCGGCTCACCAGCAGCCAGGCGAGAAAACCGTACACGAGCAGATTGAACGTGACATTGCCGCTCGGCAACGGCGTATGCGCAGCGCCCGCCTGCCAGGTGAACGGGCGCGCATAGTCATACCCGGGTTCGATCACCGGACTCAAGACTCCCGCTATCCCGACCGCGAGAATCCAGTAGCCTGCCGCGTGCCAGCTTCGCCGCACGATAAGCCAGATGAGAACGGCAGCGGCCACCACCAGCCCCACCCACAAGGCACCCAACTCCATCACGCCTGCCATCACGTAGTCGGTCGGTGCCGTGCGCAACGTCTGCAGGAAGGTGTAGATGAGCGTGTCGGCGTGAACCAGCGGATCGTTCGCGAACACGTCCTGCAGGATGCCCAGAAACAGCCAAACGCTGCCAATGAAGAGCGCCGCCAGAACCAGGAGTGTTTGCGCCTCAATTCCGTCCGGACCGGCGATGTCCGATAACCGGCTCGCCAGGCGCGGATACCGGCGACTCAAACGTCGTACAGCCAGTTGCGAAGCGGACCTGACGAGTGGCACGCCGCGCTGGAGCGCAAGACGTGTCAGCCGGACGACCAGCCACAGCAGCGCCGCCAGCAGGAGCAGCATCGCGGCGAGGCGCCCACTGACCGCTTCGGCGAGTTGTGCCGACGCGCCAAACACGATCCCCGGGCCGATATGGGCCGGCGACCAGGCCAGCGCAGATGCGATGTTGATCGGATAGAACCTGCGCCGCGGCATGTGCGCCGTGCCGACCACAAGCGGAACGATCGCGCGCACGGGCGCGACGAAGCGGGCCAGCACGATACTTTTCCCGCCGTGCCGTTGAACGAAACGCTCGCCAAGTTCCCAGACCGCCTCGTGTCCCTTCGCCACCCACCAAGCGCGCACTTCGCGGTGATACCGGTGGCCAAGCTCGAAGCTGATCCCGTCGCCCGCCACGGCGCCGAGTGCGCCGACGGCGAGCGTCACCCATCCGTTAAGCGCACCGGCCCCGATCAGCGTGCCCGCGGTGAACATCACGATACCCGCGGGGATGAATGTCCCGACAACGGCCAGTGATTCCGCGCACGCGACACCGAACACGACGGCGAGAACGAGCCACGGATGGGCACCAATGCTGGCAAGCAACGCGTGCATATGCGGTTCCGGTTAAGTGCGGGTTTTGCGAGAGCGCATGGATCGCCAGTTCGATGACGCGGCTTACGGTTCCGCCAGCGTGTCGCGCTCGAAGCGGCCATAGCGCAACGCCAGCGTCGGCAGGACAATCAGGTTCAGGATCGTGGAGGTCGTCAGTCCGCCGAGAATGACGATCGCCATCGGCCCCTCGATCTCGTTGCCGGCCGCGCCACTGGTCAGTGCAAGCGGCAGCAAGGCGAGCCCGGTCACGAGCGCGGTCATCAGGATCGGTATCAGCCGCTCGGACGCGCCACGCACGGCCGTCTCCATGCCCCAGGGCATTTCGTCGATATGCACCAGATGTTCGTAGTGGCTGATCAGCATGATCGAGTTGCGCAGCGAGATGCCAAACAGGGTGACGAAACCGACCATGCCGCCCAGTGACAGGTCGCCGCCGCCGAGCGTCACGCTGAGCACCCCGCCCACCAGCGCGAACGGCAGGTTTACCATCACCAGCACGACAGCTCGCCGGCTCCTCATCGCGAGGAACAGCAGCAGTGCGATGCCGACGATGGACATCGCGCCATACGCAAGCAGGTCGCGCTGCGACTGCGTGCGCGCTTCGCTTTCGCCCGTGAACACGGCGTACGTGCCTTTGGGCATCACGATGTCGCGATTCACCCGCGCCTGCGCTTCACTCACGAAATCGCTCACCGCGCGGCTGCCGAGATTGACCGAGACCGTCTGCATCCGGCGGCCGCCGTCGTGCGTGATCTGATACCGGCCGGAGACCTGGCCGATGGCCGCCAGTTCGCGCAACGGCACGGCCAGCCCATCCGGATTGCGCAGCATCAGTGCGCCGACGTCGTCCAGATTCCTGCGCGCGTCGGGCGCGAGAACCACGGTGACGTCGTAAGGCCGGCTGCCTTCATAGGTTTGCGCAACCGTGCTCCCCTGATACGCGCTCTGGATTGCATCGAGAACGTCGACTGGCCGGAAGCCCCAGCGGCTCAACTGGTCAGGCTTCAGTCTGACGTCAAGCTCTGGAATGCCCGGCGGCGATTCCACCCGAACGCTCGCCGCGCCGCGGATCCCACCCAGCAATCGCGCGATGTCCTGCGCCTTGCGATCGATCACATCGAGGTTGTCGCCGAAGACGTTGACCGCAACGGGCGCCGTCACGCCCGAAATGGTCTCGTCGATCCGTTCGACCAGAAACGTATTGACCGAGGTGGTGAGGCCTGGAAAGCGGGCGAGCGTTTCCTGGATGTGGTACAGGATCGCACTCTGCCGGGCGGCGCTCATCGGCTTGAGGTCGACCTCGAACTCGCTCAACTGCACGCCGACCGGATCGACGACCTCGTTGGCGCGGCCAGCACGCTGCGCGACCAGCCGCACCCCTGGCACCTGCATCAGCGCTGCTGAGACCTGCGTGCCGATGCGCATCGATTCGGCGAGTGACGTGCCAGGCGCCAGGCCCATGTGCACGATGTAGTGTCCCTCGCGCAGCTCGGGAATGAAGTTGCCGCGCAGGAACGGCACGGCGGACAATGCCGCCACGCACATCACGATGACCGCTACCATGACCGCCTTCACGCGCTGCTCGACCTTCAGCAGCAACGCGGCGTAGCGCGCCTTCAGCCACGTGAGCAGACGCGGCTCGTGAGCCGGCAGCGGCCCGCGCGCCAGCAGCTCGAGTGCCATCGCCGGCGTGAGCGTGAGCGCGACGCCCAGCGACGCCAGCACCGCGAGGATGTAGGCGACGCCCAGCGGCGCGAACAGCTTGCCGGCTATGCCCGAGAGCTTCAGCACCGGCAGGAAGATCAGCATCACGATGAAGGTTGCGAACACGACCGCACTTCGCACCTCGAGCGAAGCGCGCAGCACCACGCGAAACGCCGCCAATGGCGCGGGCCGGTTGCGGTTCTCGCGCAGCCGCCGGTAGATGTTCTCGACGTCGATGATCGCATCGTCGACCACTTCGCCGAGCGCGATCGCGAGGCCGCCGAGCGTCATCGTGTTCAGGCTCACGCCGAACGACGTCAGCACGATGATCGCGACCAGCAGCGAGAGCGGAATCGCGACGGCGGAAATGACCGCGGTCCTGACATTGAGCAGGAACAGGAACAGCACCGCGATTACCAGCACCGCACCGACCAGCAGCGCGGTGCGCAGGTGGCCGACCGCCGCGTCGATGAAGTTGGCCGGCCGGAACACATCCGAGTTCAGGTCGACGCCTTGCTGGGTCAGCGCCGGCTTGAGCGCGGCGAGCGTCTTCTCGATGTCCTTCGTGACAGTCAGCGTGTTGGTGCCGTACTGGCTTTCGAGGACCAGCATCACGCCGGGTGTGCCCATGATCGATGCGGCACCGACCGCGGGCGCGCTACCCCAGGTGAGCGTCGCGACGTCGCCGAGCCGCACGGCTGCGCCACTGCTCCAGCGCAGGACCACACCGGCCATGGCGTCGGGTGTCCGGATCTGTCCATCGGTATTGATGGCGATGCGCTGATTCGCGCTCTCGATGAAGCCCGCGCCGCGTACGCCGGTGGACGTCCGGGCCGCAGCGATCACGTCCTGGATCGACATGCCGTAGCGCATCAGCTTCGCCGGATCGACCTGAATCTGCAACTGCCGCGTGTCGCCGCCGAACACGATGGCATCCGCGACGCCCGGCACACTCAACAGTTGCGGCTTGACTGTCCACAGCGCGATGTCGTACAGGTCCATCAGCGAACGGGTCTTCGAGGTCAGGCCAATGGTCCGCACGACACTCGTCGTGGTCGTGAGCGGCAGGAGCCTCGGCGGCTGCACGCCTGCAGGCAGCGTTGCGGCCAGCGCGTTGACGCGCTCGGACACGAGTTGCCGGACCTGCAGCAGGTTCGCATGACTGTCGAACACCACCGTGATCGCGGACAGCCCCTGCAGCGACTTCGAACGCATCGACTGCAGGCCGACCATGCCCGCGAGCGCGTTTTCGACAGGCTGGGTCACCAGCGTCTCGACCTGCTCGCTCGTGAGGCCGGGCGCCTCGGTTTGCACAATGCTCATCGGCGGAGCGAACTCCGGAAACACATCGAGCTTCGCGCGCGTGAGCGTATAAAGGCCATAGCCGGCCAGCAGCACGGCCAGCGCGTAAATGACGCCGCGAAAGCGCAGCGAGAATCGGATGATGGCGTTAAGCATCGGCGGCAGAGGCGTGCGGTGTGGGCGAAGTGGGAAACCGATCCGCGGATCAGTCGTCGCACTCCGGCGGATCCTTGCACGCCGTCGCAATGCCCTGTGGCCGCAGTTCCTGGGAGAGCAGCAACTGCGCGCCATGCATCACCACTTCATCGCCCGCGTGAAAACCATCGGTCACGACGAAGCCCTGATCGCTGGCAGAAGCGTCCGGCACGTAACGTCGCGTGAAGCGATCGGGTGCTGTACGCACATAGACCCATAGCTGTCCGCCGTACCAGATTACGGCAGGTTCGGGAATCACGAGGGCGGACACGCTCCGGTTCGACGCCGGCACATGCGCGGCGGTGTGAGTCCCCACGGGCAACGCGCGCCCGGCCGTGTAGAAATACGGGTTACCCTGGACCGCCGGATCGCCTTGCGGCGAGGCAGAGAGTTTCTGTGCCGCGACCGGCTGGCCGTCCGGCGCGTCGACCTTGATGCGCTCGGGCGGGGCACCGCTGTAGCCGGCGGGCAACGTCACGCGCAATACGACCGCGCGGCCGGTGAGCAGGCGCTGGAACAGATCCGAAGCTGGCGTGCTCGCGGCGCTCGCGAGCGCATCGCCGAACTGCTGCCGCAGCGTCGCGTCCAGCCCGCTTTGCGCCGCTTCGGCCGACTGGAGCTTCGCCTGATCGCCCTGCATGGCCGCTCGCGCATCCTGCAGGCTCTTCTGCGAGACGTTGCGATCGTCTTCGAACAGCACGCGGTTGCGCTCGTATTGCGCGTGCGAATTGCCGGCCTGTGCGCGCAGCGTGTCGTAGTCCGCCCGCGCGGCCGCGAGCCGGTTGCGCAGATCGAACAGCGGCTGCAGGTCGACCACCGTCGCGTATGCGGTGTTCTCAGACTGGATGGCGACGACCGCGAGCGGCGCGACATCGATATGGCTGGCGCGCTGCACGTCGGCGGCCACCACGACCACCGTTTCGCCGTTCACCGTCTGCACGGACGGCTGGGCGGCGGCCTGTGCAGGGGCGCCCGGCCTCGGTTGACTGGCAACGAGTGTCTGGTAGATGAACCAGCTGGCGCCGGCCGCCAGCAGCACGGAGACAACGGAAAGAATGACCAATGTGCGTTTCATCGGGATATCTCTTGTTGGGTCACGGTGGGGTTGGCTGTCTCCGGCGCGAGCGGCCGCTGCATCGCGTCTTCGAGTGCGCCGGCCGCCTGCTGTGCGGCGACCACGGCGTCCAGATGGGCGATCGCGCTCGCCTCGTAGTCCGCCCTGGCTTGCGTGAACGTCAGGCGGTCGCTGATGCCGGCCGCGAAGCCGGCGGCCTGGCTGTCCAGTTGCTTTCGCGCGATGGCCAGCCGTGCGACGGAGAGTTGCACGGCATCGAGGCTCGCCTGGTAATGGGCGAGCGCATGCTCGAGGTCGTTGAAAATCGTGTCCTGCAACGCTGCGGTGCGCGCGGCTGCCTCCTTGCGTTTCGCCTCCGCCTGCGCGATGCCACCCTGGTTCTGGTCGAAGACGGGCAGCGTGATGCCGGCGAGGCCGAAGGCGATCTTGTGCGTACCGGTGTCGTAGGTGTAGCCGGGGCCGAAATGGATGTCCGGATATTGCTTCGCGATCTCGAGCTGCAACGCCGCTTCGGCGGCCGCGTACTCGGCGAGCGATGCCAGCAGATCGGCGCGATGGAAAACCGCCTCGCGCTGCGCGTCGGCGGCGGGTGGCGCAGGTGGCGCGGTAACGAACGCCTCGCCATCGAACTGGATGTCCTCGAGCGTGGTGACCGGCACGCCGATCGCCGTTGCCAGTTGCGCGCGCGCGTCCTGCGCGGCACCGCGTGCGGCGGCAAGATCGCCCTGTGCCTGGGTGGCTGCGAGCACCGCCGCATCGACGTCGGGTCCGGAGTTTTCGCCGACCGAACGGCGCTTCGTGACCATCGCGACGATCTGCTGCTGCGCGTCGGCCTTGCGCGCCAGGATCGCGGTGTGCTGCCGGGCCGCGTAGAGCGAAATCAGCGCGTCACGCACCAGGGCGCGCACCTTCCAGGCCTCGTTGCCGATGGCGAGGCGCGCGGCCTCCGACAGGTGTGACGCCTGGTCGATCCGATAGCCGCGCTTGTGTGCGGTCTCGATTGGAATGTCGAGCGCGGGGCCGACGATCCATGGCGCACCGGGCCCGGGGTTCGGTGTCGCGTACTGGAACGGCAGTTGCAGCACCGGGTTCGGAATCGCGCCCGCGACATCGATGCCCGCTTTGGCGGTGCCCCATTGCGCACGCGCGATATCGAGGGCTGGGCTGTAGTAGTCAGCCGCGAGCGTGAGCATCTCGCGGTCCCAGCGCGGCAAAGGCCACGGGTCGATATCGTGTCCCAACTGCCGCGCGAGGTACGCGCGCAGTTCGGCGTTCGCAAGCGTACGCTCCTCGAAGCTTTGCGCGAGTTGCGTCGGCGCGATGGGCTGCGGGTGGTAAGTCGCGCATCCCGTCAGCATCAGACAGACGAGCACCAACGATCGGCGCATAGCGGCATCCAGGGTCTGTTGGCCATCTGTCCAGATGGCGACAGACGTGGATGCTACGCAACGGCCTGTGAAGTTTTCGTCAAGAAGGCGTCAATCTGGCGTGAAGTCGGTGCAATTCCGGCTCGCGACCGGCAACCGCAGCGACACACAGGTGCCGTCGCCCGGCTTGCTGTCGAGCTGGATCGGCCACTGATGGCGGTCGCACAGTTTCTTCACGATCGACAGCCCGATGCCGAAGCCGCGCGACTGCGCCGCTACCTCACCCGCCCGGTAGAAGCGCTCGAACACATGCGGCAACGCCTCCGCCGGGATGCCGGGGCCAGTGTCCTCGATGCGCAGCCAGCCGTCCACATGCGAGAAGCGTATCTGCCCGTGGTCGGTGTAGCGGGTAGCGTTGTCGATCAGGTTGGACAGCACGATCGCGAGCGCGGACCGGTTTGCTTCGACCTGCAGATCGCGGTCGACCTCGATCGTCACTGCGACGCCCTTGCTCGTCAGACGCTCGGAGAACGGGGCCAGCGCTGTTTCGACCAGGTGAGCAAGGCGCACAGGGCTGATGTCCACCGCGGATTCCTCCCTCGCGAGCAGCAGCAGTGCATTAACCAACTCGATCATGTTGTCGGCCGCACGATCGATCTGCCGCAGCCGCGCCCGGGACTTCGGGCCAATCAACGCATCCTGTTCGAGCAGCTCGCTGCTCGTCTTGATCGCGGTGAGCGGGGTGCGCAGTTCGTGACTGACGTTGCTGGTGAACTCCTTTTCACGCTCGATCATGTCGGTGATGCGGCGGTGGTAGTCGTTGAACGCCTCGACCAGCTCGACGACTTCGGCCTCGTCATATTTGCCGGGATTGATCGACGCCGATCCGCCAAGCCTGAGCGCGTTGACCTGGCGTGCGAAGCCCGCGACCTGGCGGACCAGCAGCCCGGACAACCCGAACGCAAGCCAGATCGTCAACAGCGCGAACACGCCGGTGCCAGCCATCAGCGCGTCGATCACCTTCTTGAAGCGTTGCTCATAGCGGCTGAAGTTATAAACCCGAAATACCTTTCCATCGCCGAACGCGGCAACCGTCACGTGAATTTCCTGGTCGTCGACAATGATCTCGTGTGTGCCTTCGCGCAGATCTTTCGCGGAAGTCGGCAGGGCCACTGGCGCCGTGCCGGCGATGGACACGTGCGCGCCGAGTCGCGGGTCGATGGGCGGAATGAGTTTCGGGTCCGTCCGGTAGCTCTGGAGCAGACTCGCCATGTCGTCCTCGATCAGCGCGGAGATGAGCGTCTCCTCCTGCGCCTCGGCGAGCGTTTTCACACCCAGCGCCTGAGCCACGAGCAGCAGAATCGTCAGCGCGGAAAAGACCAGCGCGACCTTCAGGCGCAGGCTACGACGCGGCTGCATCGCTGACCACGAACCGGTAGCCAAGACCGTGTACGGTCTCGATGAGATCGTCCTCGCCGTCAGCGGTCAGGGCGCGCCGCAACGTGTAGACGTGCGCGCGCAGTGTATCGCTGTCCGGCAATTGCTCGCCCCAGACCTCGGCCTCGAGTTCGGCCCGGCCAAATACCCTGTTTGGCGATTGCATCAGCATGCGCAGGAGTTGCAGGCACTTCGGCGGCAGCTTGACCAGCCGCCCGGCACGCTCGACCGTGAGCGTCGCCAGATCGAAACGAACGTCGGCGCTGGACAGGATTGCTTGCGTAACCTGGCCTCGATAGCGCTTGATCAGTGCGATTAGCCGAACGCCCACTTCTTTGAGTGAGAACGGCTTGATGAGGTAATCGTCCGCGCCTTGTCCAAACCCCTGGAGCTTGTCGTCCAGCGTATCTCTTGCGGTCAGCATCAGGATCGGCGTATCGCAACGCGCCTCGTCCCGCAGCTTGCGGCACAGCGTCAGGCCATCCATGCGCGGCAGTGACAGGTCGAGCAGAATCGCATCCCAGTGCTCAGTCACCGCCAGATGCAGGCCCATCGCGCCATCGGACGCGATGTCCGCCTCATAGCCATTACCCTCCAGATAGTCGTACAGGTTCGTCGCAATGGCTGCGTCGTCTTCGATAATCAGAACTTTCACCGTATCGCTCTCCGGCCGAAGGTACGCGGCGCCGATTTGGGCCGCGCTTAGAAGGCCATTATCCGGCAGGTGAGGGCTTGCAGAGGAAACGCTCGGCCAGTGGTCCCTTTGTCGTGCGGTTTGCATCTCCCGCGGAACGCTCAGGCGAATAGGGTTCGGCCAAGCGCTCGTTGCATACGGATGCCAGATTGCAAGCGCGTACTCCCATCCCTACATTCAGGACGGGCTGGTCCGTTCCGGCCTCGCGAGCCGCAAGGTCTTCGTCCTCGATAATCCGTATCTTTCCGAAAAAGATCGCAGGATCCCGGACAAGTACTGGATGAGCTAATGTCGCGCGGGTTTGAAGGCGTGCTTTCCTTCAAGCACCATCGTGTCGTCGGCCATCTTAAGAAAACTATCGACGATCGGATTTGTGTACTGAAGCTGCGGACATACGGTGAATCCTCGAAACACGACGTCCGGTGAAAACGGCCGAAACTGGATCTTCGCGGGATTGGCATCGAAAGTCGCAAGCGGATTCACAATGCCGATTCCCAACCCGCGCGACACCATCGCGCAAATCGTCGCACCGTATGGCGTTTCGATAGTCGGCACCTGAGTGACTTCCGCCTGACGCAACACGCGATCCAGCGACGAACGCGTGTCGTCCGCATACGAAGGCAGAATCAGCCTTTCGTTGCGCAGATCGCGTGCGTGGATACGTTTGCGCGCAGTCAGCGGATGCCCGGCCGGTAGCGCACACACGCCGGGTAGCCGGTATAACTCGGCGCTCGTCACACCAAATGCATCGGGCGTAGTCGTAGCAAAGCCGATATCGCAATAGGCCGCCGAGGCCCAACGCTGGATCGTGCCTTCGCTGCGCATTTCCAGCGATATCGCAATGCGAGGATAGACGGCAAGAAAACGCTCGATCACCATCGGGATGAACGACAACGCCAGCACCGGCGCCGCGACGAGCCGCAGACGGCCACTGCCGAACTGGCGGATTTCACGCGCGGAATGCGCAAGTTTCTCTAGGCCCACAAAACTCCGGTCCACTTCGCGGTAAAACGCGCTCCCCGCATCCGTGGCCTGAATCCGTCCGCCATTGCGCGTGAACAGCGCCAATCCCGTCGATGTCTCCAGTTCCGCAATCAACCGGCTGATGCTCGGCTGCGACGTGCCAAGTTCCTCGGCGGCGGCGGTCATCGAGCCGCGCAACATGACCAGCCTGAACGCTTCGATTTGCCGCTGATTCATCCTTTTGCCCCGTCTGCCTTCGTTGATCCGGCTCCCAGCTTGCCATACCAAATTTGAATGGCAGACGTTTTTGGTCGTATTTGACCGGATGGTCGACGAAAACCTAGACTGGCTTGCATCTTCTTACCGGCCATAGACGATGCGCTCCGATGCCCTGCTGCTTCACGACGATTTTCGCGTGACCCCGTACTGGTGGGACGCCGCGCCGCCCGAGACGGCCCGTGACGCGTTGCCGTCCGGCGTCGACGTGGTGATCGTCGGCAGCGGCTATTGCGGCTTGTCGGCGGCTGCGGTTGCAGCGCGGCTCGGCGCGAGCGTCGCGGTGCTCGACGCCGCAGAGATCGGGGCGGGCGGCAGCACGCGCAGCGGCGGCATGGTGTCGAGCGGACAGAAGCTCGCGCTAACCAATGCGATTCGTGGCGTATCGGCTGAGCGGCTGGGACGGCTGATGCGCGAGTCGATGGCGAGCTTCGATTACCTGAAACGCCTTGTCGCCGAGGAGTCGCTCGACGCCGATCTGCAGATCACGGGGCGTTTCTTCGGCGCATTCACGCCGCGCCACTTCGATCGCTTGCGGCGCCAGGGCGACCTCTTGCGCGAGAAGACCGGCGTGACGGTGCATGTCGTGCCGCGCGCGGAGCAGCATACGGTGATCGGCTCCGACTACTACTACGGCGGGATTCTCGTCGATGAATACGGTGGTCTGCATACGGCCAAATATCATCGCGCGCTGCGAGATCTAGCGCGGCGTTGCGGCGCGACTTTGCATTCACATGCGGGAGTGGAACGAATCGAACGCAATGGCGCGGGTTTTCGGGTTCACGCAACGCGAGGAAGAATCGACACGAAGCATGTGCTGGTCGCGACCAACGGCTACACCGGACGGCTGCTGCCGTTCTTCGCGCGGCGCGTGCTGCCGGTCGCGAGTTACCAGATCGCAACGGAGCCGCTGCCGCCGGGACTGATGGCCGTGCTGAATCCGGGGCGGCGCATGATCAGCGATTCGAAGCGCAATCTGTTCTACACAAGGCCGTCGCCCGATGGCACGCGAATGCTGTTCGGCTCGCGCCCCGCCATCCGCGAAGTGAGCGAACGTGAAGCGGCGAGGATGCTGCACGCGAAGATGATCGAGTTGTGGCCCGCACTGCGCGACGTGCGCATCACGCACGCGTGGAAGGGCTACGTCGCGATGACGGGCGACAAGCTCGCGCATATCGGTGAGCAGGACGGCATTCACTACGCGCTCGGTTGCAACGGCAACGGTGTCGCGCTGATGAGCTATCTGGGCTCGCGAGTCGTGAGATCCATGCTCGGACTCGATGCGCAGGCGGGCGCATTCGGCGAGGGCGCGTTTCCGGTCAGCCCGGCCGGCATGGCGAGCCGCCTGAGCGTGCCGGTCGGCACGGCGCTCTATGCGTTCGACGATTTCTGGAGCGGCCGCGCGCGCCGCGCTTTCTTGACAGACTTCCCATCGCAGGTCCTTTCGACGGAGCAAACATCATGCGTTTTCGCCATCTTCTCAGCCTCATTGCGGTTGTCGTGCCGCTATCGCTCGCGTTGCAAGGCAACGCCCGTGCCGACGACATCGGCACGGTGACGCCCGGCAAGCTGGTCGCCGGCGTCGATGCGAACAACAAGCCGTATTCGTATATCGACAACGGCAAGATGACGGGCTTCGACGTCGAACTGCTGCGCGCCGTCGCCGCGAAGCTCGGCCTGAGCGCCGAGTTCCGCGCGCAGGATTTCAGCGGACTGCTGCCGAGCGTTGCGAACCAGCAGATCGATCTGGCCGCCGGGTCGATTTCGATCACGAAGGAACGCCTGAAGATGGTCGATTTCTCAGAGGGCTATCTGACGGGCCTTCTGAGCGTAGCAACCTTGCCCGACAGCACGATCACGAGCGATCCGTCATCAGTGAAGGGCAAACGGATTGGCGTCGTGCAGGGCACCATCGAGGACACGTATTCGGACAGCTACCTGCCGGGCGCGCAGATCGTGCGCTTTCCGAACCTGAACGCGGGATTCCTCGCGATGCGCTCGAAATACATCGACGGCTACTTCGTGGATAAAACGCTCGTGGAGGGCTTGCAGGGCAAGTATCCGCAAATGAACATCGCGGACAAGCTCGACATCTCCGCCGTCAATCTGCCTGCCGGTTTCCCTGTGCACAAGGGCAACGCCAAGCTCGAGGCGGCGCTGAACAAGTGCATTGGCGAACTGGTCGCGGACGGAACCTGGCTGAAGCTGTACCTGCAGTTCCACCCGGGTTATTCGAAGCCCGCGAGCCTGCCGCCGTACGCGATGAAGACCGATAACTGATTGAGTTCGGCCGACTGCGGACCGGTGGCTGAACCCGCCGCCGACGCTCAACAGGGAGCACATCATGAATGCTTTCTTGCAGAACTTTCTCGACTGGCCGTTGCTGATCTCGTCGATACCGTCGTTGCTGTGCACGGGTCTCGTCAACACGCTGGTGCTATCGGTGTTTTCGACCGTGCTGGGGATCGTCGCGGGCATGATGCTCGCGTTGATGACGGTGTCGCATACGCGCTGGTTGATGCTGCCCGCACAGGTGTTCATCGACGTGTTTCGCGGCCTGCCGGCCGCGCTCGTGATCCTGCTGGTCGGTCAGGGACTCGCGCCAGTGGGGCTCGCGGTCTTCGGACCCAATCCATATCCGCTTGCGATCGTCGCACTTGGGCTGATCTCGTCCGCGTATATCGCGGAGATTTTTCGCTCCGGCATTCAAAGCGTGGGGCGCGGACAACTGTCCGCGTGTCAGGCGCTCGGCATGACATACTGGAGCAGCATGCGCCACGTGATCGTGCCGCAAGGCGTGCGGCGCATCTTGCCGGCGCATGCGAACCAGTTCATTTCGATCGTCAAGGATTCGAGTCTGGTCTATTTTCTAGGGCTGCTGACTTCGCAACGCGATCTGTTTACGATCGGCCAGAACACGTCGGTGAATACCGCGAACCTGTCGCCACTGGTGGCCGCGGGTGCGGTGTATCTGCTTGTGACCGTGCCGCTCACGCACGCGATCAATCACATCGACCGCTGGACCAACCGTCATGCGAATCCGGCGCGCGGCAGTTCCAGTACACGATTGTCACGCCGGCAGCGCAAGGCGCAGGCTTCGGCCAATTCGACTGTGCCGGTCAGGGCCGGCATTGCCGATCAACATAACTAGTCTTCACAGGCAGGACACCAGCCACAATGGGACCCAAAGTAGAAACGGTCGCTGACGACACCACCTTGCCTGCGCAAGTCGACGTCGTCGTCATCGGCGGCGGTATTATCGGGGTGAGCACGGCCCTTTATCTGAGCGAGAAAGGATTGCAGGTCGCGCTATGTGAGAAAGGCCATATTGCGGGCGAGCAATCGAGTCGCAACTGGGGGTGGGTGCGCGTCACGCATCGTGACATGCGCGAGTTCGCGTTGAGCATCGAAAGCCTGAAGCTGTGGCGGAAAATGGATGAGACGCTCGGTATCGACACGGGCTTCAATCAATGCGGCATCCTCTACATGACCGACGAAGACGCCGTGATGGACAGTCATCACGCGTGGCTCGACAAGGCGCGCCACGTAGCAGGCGACACGTTCGACACGCGCGTGGTCGACGGGAGTGCCGTTGCCGAGCTGTTGCCCGGCGCGACGAAAGCGTTCAAAGGCGGACTCTACACACCCGGCGACGGCCGCGCCGAACCGCAAAAGGCGGCACCGGCGATCGCGAATGCGTTGCGCAAACGCGGTGTCAAGATTCTGACGCCATGCGCCGCCCGTGGCATCGAAACAAGCGCAGGGCGCGTCAGTGCGGTCGTCACCGAGCACGGCACGATTCGTTGCAACAGCGTCGTCGTCGCGGGTGGCGCGTGGTCGCGGTTGTTCTGCGGCAATCTGGATGTCGATGTACCGCAACTGCTGGTAAAAGCCTCGGTACTTCGCACCGAGCCGCTCGACGGCGGCCCCACCTGTAGCGCAAGCAACAAGAAATTTGCGTTTCGCAAGCGCGCCGACGGCGGCTATACGATCGCTTTTGGCTTCCGCACCTATAGCGATCTCACGCCCGATTCCTTTCGCCTGTTCTTCAAATATGTCGAAGCGTTGAAGAGCCAGTTGGGCGCTTTGCGCATCGGCATCGGCGCTCGCTTCTTCGAGGAATTGCGCCGTCCGCGTCATTGGGCGCTCGACCGTCCCACCGCGTTCGAAGCGGTCCGCACGCTCGATCCCGAACCGATCACCCGCTACACCGACGCCGGATTGCGCGAGTTCACCAAGGTCTTCCCGCATCTGGCGCACGCGCGAATCGCGCAGCGCTGGGCAGGCTACATGGATGTGACGCCGGACGCGATTCCAGTGATTTCCGGTGTCGATACGGTGCCGGGCCTCTTTATCGGCACGGGCTTTTCGGGGCATGGATTCGGCATCGGCCCGGCGGCCGGAAAGCTGATGGCCGATCTGGTGACGAACGACACGCCGCTTGTCGACCCGCATGCGTTCCGCCTCAACCGGTTCAGCGACGGAACCAAGATTGTGATCGACGCGGGCTTCTAAGGCGATCTTTCATCAGAAGGAATAGCCGGTCATCACGAAGCCGACGTAACGCGTTTGCCATAACGTGATGTCATGGGCACCACAACAATTGCGGCGTTGTCGCCATTAAATAGACTCACTATATTGGCCTCAATGCGCATTACATCCATGATCTCTTTCGCTTAACCCTTTCGAGGACAAAGTCGTGATCAAGAAGCCCACGTTGCGCCCGCTTGCGGCGGTTCTGATTCTTGGTGTCGCGGGTCTGGTGCCTGCGTGTCTCACGCCTGTTTTTGCTGCGGGGAAGATTACCTTTGTTTCGCAAGGCGGCACGTATCAGGAAGCGCAGACCAAGGCGATCCTCGATCCTGCTGCGAAACTGCTGAACATTACCGTGAACCAGGACAGCATCCCGGACGCGTGGCCGCAGATCAAGGCGCAGGCTGCAACCGGCAAGCCGATCTGGGACGTGGTCGATACGCCGACGTCCAACTGCCTGCGCGGCGGCCACGAAGGCCTGCTGGAGAAGCTCGATTTCTCGAAGATCCCGAATGGGGCCGCGATGCCCGAGAAATACCGCACGCCGTATTCAGTCGCCTATGAGTTCTATTCGACGGTCATCGGCTACAACAAGAAGTCGTTGAAGAAAGTGCCGCAGAGCTGGGCCGATTTCTGGAATGTGAAGGGATTCCCCGGCACACGTGCGTTGCGCAATGATCCGCAGACGGTACTCGAAGCCGCGCTTCTGGCAGACGGCGTGCCGCGCGACAAGCTTTATCCGCTCGACGTCGATCGTGCGTTCAAGAAGCTTCAACAGATCAAGCCGGACGTGACCGTCTGGTGGACCTCGGGCGGGCAGTCGGCACAATTGCTGCACGACGGCGAAGTCGACATGACGATGATCTGGAACGGCCGAGCGAGCGCCGTGCGTAAGGACAACCCTGATATCGACTTCACGTTCAACGACGGCATTCTGCAGAACACCCAGTTGTGCGTGCTGAAGAACGCACCGAACCTGGCCGACGCGATCAAATTCGTCAACGCCGCTGTCTCGCCCGAATTGCAGGCGAACCTGCCGCTGTACATCGACTATGGCCCGGGCAATCCGGCAGCCTTCAAGACCGGCAAGATCGACGCGAAACGCGCAAGCGAACTGCCGAGCTCGCCGGATAACGCGGCGAAGCAGGCGCTCATGTCGGAGGAGTGGTGGGCCTCGGACGCCGGCATTCAGGCGAAGGCGCGCTGGCTCAAGTTTATGCAGTAAGGCGCAGACTGACCTCGACGCGCGGGCTCACAGGCTCGCGCGCACGTTTTGCTCACCCGTTCCGCACGTTTCAACGCCCGCGTAACCATCGAATGTGATCGACTATCTGATTCTCGGCGGCGGTTCGGCGGGCTGCGTGCTCGCCGCGCGTCTGTCCGAAGACGCCGGCAAGACCGTCTGCCTCGTCGAGGCCGGCCGCAATATTTCTCAGACGGACATGCCTGCTGCGGTGCGCAGCCGGTACCCTGGCCGCGCCTATCTCGACACAGCGAACATCTGGCAGCGTCTGAAGGCGCGCATGAGCGTGTCGGCAACGACACGACGCTACGAACAGGCGCGCCTGCTCGGCGGCGGCTCGGCGATCAATGCGCTGATGGCGAATCGCGGCGCGCCCGCCGATTACGATGAATGGCACGCGCTCGGCGCCCTCGGCTGGAACTGGAGCGCCTGCCTGCCGTACTTCCGCAAACTCGAATCCGATTGCGACATCAACGGCGAGCTGCACGGCAAGAGCGGCCCGGTCCGCATTCAGCGCGCGAACTGGGCACGCATTTCACCCTTCGTGCGCGCGGTGCTCGGCACGCTTGCCGCGCGTGGCCACGTGCGGCGCGACGATCAGAACGGCGCGTGGGAGGACGGCACGTTCATCGGATCGATCGCGGTGAGCGATGCCGGCGAGCGCATCCCAACATCGGTCTGTTATCTCGACGACACCGTGCGTGCCCGTCCGAACCTCACGATCCGCACCGGAACGCTCGTCGAGCGCGTGCTGTTCGACGGCACGCGCGCAGTCGGTGCGCGCATCGTCGCCAGCGAGGGCAGGGATGGGCTCAGCGAAGAATTGCGCGCCGAGCATGTAATCGTCTGCGCCGGTGCGATCCACAGTCCTGCGCTGCTGATGCGAAGCGGCATCGGACCGGCCGCTGAGCTCTCCGCGCTGGGTATCGAAGTGCGCGCGGACCGGGCCGGCGTCGGCGGCAATCTGATGGAGCATCCGTCGATCGCCGTTTCCGCGGTTTTGCCGCGGGCCGCCCGCACGCCTTTTCCCGACGAGCATCACGAGCAGGCCATCGTGCGCTTTTCGTCGGGCATGCACGACACAGTGCCCGGCGACATGCACGGTGCGATCCTGTCGCGTTCGGGCTGGCATTCGGTGGGCTACCGGCTCGGTACGATCTTCTTCTGGGTGAACAAGTCGTACTCGCGCGGCCGGGTGACGCTGACGTCGGCGAGTCCGCATAGCGAGCCCGCTGTCGATTTCAACATGCTGTCCGATGCTCGCGATCTCGAACGCCTGAAGCAGGCGCTGCGCTTCGGCGCTGAAACGCTGGCCGATCCGCTGATGGCGAAGCATCGCGCAACGCTTCTGCCTTCGAGCTATTCGCCGCGTGTCGCGAGCGTGGCCGTGCCGGGTGCGTGGAACGCGTTGCAACGCGGCACGCTGAGCGCGCTGCTGGACATCGCGGGTCCGTTTCGCGCGTGGCTCGTGCGACGCGTGGTCACTCAGGGCGTGACACTGAACGACCTGCTCGCCGACGATCATGCCTTGACGAAGTTCGTCACGCGCTCGGTGGGCGGTACCTGGCATCCGTCGGGAACCTGCCGGATGGGCGCCGCCGATGATCCGCTCGCTGTCTGCGATGCGCGTGGCGCCGTGTATGGCGTGAACGGGCTTTACGTGTGCGATGCGTCGCTGATGCCTTCGATACCGTGCGCCAACACGAATATTCCGACCATCATGATCGCGGAGCGCATCGCTGATATGCTGCGTGGCCGCGCCTAGGCGACATGCCGGGTTGAGAAAGCGGAAGCGGCCCGTCGACCGCCGCAGCGCTCAGTTGCCCTCAGTCTCCATACCCCACGATGCCTTTTACTTCGAGAAACGCCTCGAGCCCCCACTCGGCGTATTCGCGCCCATTGCCCGACTGCTTGTAGCCACCGAAAGGCGAGCCGGCGTCCCACGACGGATAGTTCAGGTACACGCTGCCCGCACGCAACCTGAACGCTACGCGCCGCGCGCGCTCGTGATCGGCGGATTGCACATAGGCAGCGAGGCCGAAGGGGCTGTCGTTCGCAATCGCGATTGCATCGTCTTCGTCGCGATACGGCATGATGACGAGCACGGGTCCGAAGATCTCTTCGCGCGCGATCGTCATGGACGGACGCACGTTCGCGAACACAGTGGGTTGTACGTAGTAGCCGCGTTCGAGACCTTGCGGACGACCGAGGCCACCGGCCACGACCTGCGCGCCCTCGTCGATGCCGGCCGCGATCAGCCGTTCCACGCGCTCGAACTGCACGCCGCTGACAACCGGCCCCATGGTCGTGCGCTCGTGGTCGGCGGGGCCAACGCGATGTGCTTGTGCCGCCCGCCGGGCGATCGCCACCGCCTCGTCATGGCGCGCCTCGGGCACCAGCATGCGTGTCGGTGCATTGCACGACTGGCCGCTGTTGTTGAAGCACGAGTTGACGCCCGCCGTCACGGCGGCTTCAAAGTCGACGTCGTCCAGCAGGATGTTGGCCGATTTGCCGCCCAGCTCCTGATGCACGCGCTTGACGGTCGGCGCCGCGAGCTTCGCGATCTCGATGCCCGCGCGCGTCGAGCCGGTGAACGACACCATGTCGACATCGGGATGCGCTGCAAGCGCCGCACCGACGGTCGGTCCATCGCCGTTCACGAGATTGAAGACCCCCGGCGGCACGCCCGCGGCGTCCAGAATCTCCGCGAACAGCAGCGCGTTGAGGGGCGTCACCTCGCTGGGCTTCAGCACCATCGTGCAGCCGGCCGCGATGGCGGGCGCTGCCTTGCAGACGATCTGATTGATCGGCCAGTTCCACGGCGTGATGAGCGCAACGACGCCCACCGGTTCGTGATTGACGAGCGTAGTGCCTTTTTTGCGTTGCCACGCGAACGTTTCGCACGTGCGGATCAATTCGTCGAGATGCCGCCGTCCGATTCCCGCCTGCCATGCGTGCGCCATCGCGCGCGGGGCGCCCAGTTCCCGCGAGATCGTGTCGCCCATCTCGTCGTGACGCTCGAGAAAGACCTCGAGAATGCGGCGGATCAGCGCGAGACGCTCGGCGGGCGTGGTCTGCGAGAACGACGTGAACGCGCGTTTTGCGGCAGCGACCGCGCGATCGATATCGGCGGGCGTGCCCATTGCCACTTCGGCGAACGCTTCTTCGGTGCAGGGATCGATGACGGGCAGGCGTGCGGTGCCCGACGGCTCGACCCACGCGCCGTCGATATAGAACTTCAGTGCATTGATCATGTGAGTGGTGTGTAGGAGGAGTTCAGGCGCGCGCCGCGCCGGAGCGCCGGCTTACCACGACGATCATCACGAGGCACAGCGTCAGCGCCGTGAGCATCGTGCTGATCGCGGCGATGGTCGGATCGATCTCGTCACGCAGCGTAACGAACATGCGGCGCGTTAGCGTCTGGTTCGAGCCGCCCGACACGAAGAGTGCGACCACCGTTTCGTCGAGCGCCTGAATGAACACGAACACGGCGCCGGAGATCACGCTCGCCTTGATCTGCGGCAGCGTCACCGTCATGAAGCTGCGAAAGCGATTCATGCCGAGGCTGCGGGCGACCATCTCCTGAGTGCGGTCGAAGGTGCGAAGATCGGCGCCGACCGAGATCAGCACATACGGCAGCCCGAGCATCGTATCCGCGAGAACCAGCCCGCCGAGCGTATTCACATAGCCGGCCTGCGAGTAGACAAAAAACACGCCCACCGCGACGATGATGATCGGCACCATCAACGGCAGCATCAGCAGTGTGCGCAGATAGCGCATGATCCAATGCGTGCCGTTCTGAATCGCATAGGCGGCGCACACGCCGAGCGGCGTCGCGAGCAGTGCGGCGCAGATCGAGGCGGTCAGCGTGGTGCGCGCGGCGTCGATCCACGCAGGGTTGTCGAAGAACGAGTGATACCAGCGCAGCGAATAGGCGGGCGGGGGGAAGGTCATGAAGCGCGTGTCGGAGAACGACAGCGGCACGACGATCAGCACCGGCACCATGAGGAACAGCAGGATCAACACGACCGCCGCGCCGAGGATGATCCGTCCGAACGAGAGCTTTGTCATTTCGCGCCCAGGGTCTTTTCGAGTGGCACCACACGGCTCGCGGCGTAGAAAATCGCGAACACGCAGATCAGCAGCACGACGCTCACCGCGCTCGCCGCGCCCCAGCTGTTATAGATCTCGACGTTGCGGCTCACCACCATCGACACCATGATTGACTTGCCGCCGCCCATCAACTCAGGCGTGATGTAGAAGCCGAGACACAGCACGAACACGAGGGTGACGCCGGCGAACACGCCGCTCATCGAAAGCGGCAGGAACACGCGCATGAACACATGCAGCGGCGAGCCGCCCAGACTCGCGCCCGCCTGCGAGAGATTCGGCGGAATCTTCTGCATGGCCGAATAGAGCGGCAGCACCATGAACGGCAGCAGGATATGAACCATCGCGATGATCGTGCCGAACTGGTTGTAGGCGAGTTGCACCGGCCGGTCGATCAGGCCTGAGGCGATCAAGGCCTTGTTGACGAGTCCCGTGCGCTGCAGCAACACGAGCCACGCATAAGTGCGCACGAGTACGCTGGTCCAGAAGGGCAGGATGACCATGCCGAGGACAAGCGCGCTCAGCTTCGGTGACAGCGAGGCCGCGAAGTAGGCCACCGGATAGCCGAGCACCAGCGTGATGACGGTGACGATGATGCTCAGTTTGAACGTCAGCAGAAAGGTTTCGAGGTAGGCGCCCGAGAACATGCGCCGATAGTTCTCGAGCGTGAAACCGTCGTGATAGATCGACTGCCACGACAGCCAGGCGAGCGGCACGACGAGCAGCACGACGATCACGAGGAGCGCCGGCGCCATCAGGAGAAGCATCGTGCGATCTTCGCGCCGCTGGTAGCGCGCGGCAGGATCGGACTCGGTGGCCTGCATCAATGTGGGTCCTTGGAGCATCCGTTTGGCGGTCGTCATCATGCACCTACGGCGTCGAGAAACTGATACCACGCGGCAACGAGCCTCACACCCGGCGCGCGCAGCGAATGAAAAGGCACGGGCCGTAGACCCGGCGCGCCGAGCAGCGAAAGCTCGGGCGTCTCGCCGAGGGCGAGCGCGGCGGCATGCTGTCCGAGCAAGCTGGCCATCGCGACGCCTGCTCCGTTATACCCCAGACAGAAGGTCGTGGCATCGTCGCTGCGCCCGACATGGGGCAGCGAATTGAACGTCATGCCGACATAGCCCGACCAGCGATACGCCACGCGCACGTCCGCGAGATCAGGGAAGAGCGCGACCATCGCCCGCTGCAGCCCATCGAAGCCGGTCGTCTGGCCTTCCTTGCCGAATGCGTCGCGGCCGCCGAACAGCATGCGGCCATCCGCCTTGCGGAACCACTTCATCATGCGCCGCGTTTCCGTGTAGCTGCGGCGTTCGACCATCAGGCGCGCGTCGAGATCGGCGGGCAAGCGCTCGGTGGCGATCATCGCGCTGCGGAACGGCACGAGTTCGCGCTGATACGGCGAGGTGGCCGGCGTGAGGTCCGAATAGGCATTGGTCGCAACGATCACCTGCTTCGCACGCACCGTACCGCCTGGCGTGCGCAACGTCACGTGCGTATCGCCGGGAGCGCGGTGCATCTGCAATACCGGCGTCGATTCGTAAATCGGCACGCCGCGCAGCGTCATACCGCGCGCGAGTCCGCGCACGTATTCGAGCGGCAGGATCGTGCCGGCATCGGCGCTCAGCACGCCGCCGACGAAACCCTTCGACCCTGTCTCGTGCTCGACTTCGGCGCGCGATTGCACGCTCATCGACGTATCGCCGAGCTTCGTGCGCACCCAGTCGGCTTCGGCACCGATCGCCGCGAGCGCGCGCTCGGTGTGCGCGCAGCGCAGGCTGCCCGTATGCTCGAAGCGGGCCCGTGTGAGCCCGAACTCGTCGACCAGCGATTCGACGATCCGCACGCCTTCATGCGCGAGCCGGTGCATGCGTTTCGCGGTATCGAGACCATGCAACTGGTCGATCGTGGGAAACGACAGCCTGAATTTCGACGACACGACACCGCCATTGCGCCCACTTGCGCCCCAGCCGACGACGTTCGCGTCGAGCACGGCGCAACCGACGCCGCGTTTTTGCAGCGCATAGGCTGCGGCGAGGCCTGAGTAGCCCGCGCCGATCACCGCGACTTCGACGTCGAGATCGCGCGCGAGCGGCGCACCGGTGCTGACCGCCGCGCCCCCATCGGGCGATGCCGCAGCAAGCGCTTGCCAGAGCGAGTCGGGCAGGGGCGAGGGGCGTGCCGTCGGCGCGAGCATCGGCTTAGGCGGCGAGGCGCGCTTCGGCTTCGACGGCGTCCGCGAGCTCGGCGAGCGTCGGGAACGTGAACGTCGGCGTCGTGACAGCCTCGGGCACCGGCGTGGCGCCGAAGCCCCGCTTGCCCTGACGGCGCTCGATCCAGCAGGTCGCGTAGCCGAGTTCCGTGGCGACGCCGATGTCGTGGTACTGGCTTTGCGCGGTGTGCAGGATCTCACCGAACTTGTAGCCGAATGCCGCCTGACGGCCGCGGTTGTATGCGAAGAATTGCGGATCGGGCTTGGCGACGCCGGTTTCGTCGCAGCAGACGGTGTCGTCGAACGGATCGCCAAGCGTGTGCGCGTAGGCCGACAGCGCGACGCGGTCCGCATTGGTCATGGCAACCAGGCGGAAGTGTTTGCGCAGACGCTTGAGCGCGGCGACCGAATCCGCGAAGGCGGGCCATTCGAGCACGTCGCGCTGGAAGGCGGCGGCCGATTGCGCGTCGTCGGGCAGACCGAGTTCCTTCGCCAGCGACAGGTAGACGTTGGCCATCTCGTGGCTCGAGCGGCCCGGATGGGTCGCACGGCCGCGCATGTACGGTTCGAAAATCTGGTCGTCGGTCAGGTCCTTCGCGGTCGGCCCGCCGAGGCGCCGCACGGAGGCGAGCACGCCGCGCTCGAAGTCGATGAGTGTGCCGACGACGTCGAACGTCAGGACCTTGAAATCGGTGAGCTTCATGAAATCATCCTTTTGCAGTTTGCTGTGAAAACGGGAGAGGGAGTGCCCCAAGCGTGGGCGGATAAAAAATGAATGAGATCAGGCGGGCACGACGATCGTGTCCTGCGGATCGAGAACGACGCTCATGGGCGCGCCCGGCTCCGGGATGCGCCGGCGCGCGTCGTGGCCGCCGGGCTGCCTGAGGCTGATGGCGGTGCCGTCGGCGAGCGTTGCGAACACGCGCAGGCTTTCGCCCTGGTACAGCACTTCGGTGACGTGGCACGACAGACGATTCACGCCTTCGCGCCGATCGCCGCCGTCGATTACGAGCTTCTCGGTCTGCACCGCGAGCAGCAGCTTGTCGCCGCGCGGCAGCGGGTGCGCGGTGCGCAGAACCGTATCGCCGAGACGCACGGCATCGTCGCCGGCGCGCGTCACGGCGAGCAGCGTCGCCTCACCGATAAAGCTCGCCACGAACGCGTCGCACGGACGGTCGTAGAGCCGCTCAGGCGTGTCGATCTGCACGAGCCGGCCGTTCTTCAGCACGGCCACGCGGTCGCTCATGGTGAGCGCCTCGCGCTGATCGTGCGTCACATAGACGATCGTCGCGCCGAGCTTGCGATGCAGCCGCCGCAGCTCAATCTGCATGGTTTCCCGCAGTTGCTTGTCGAGTGCGGAGAGCGGCTCGTCCATCAGGATCAGTTGCGGCTCGAAGACCATCGCGCGGGCGAGCGCCACCCGCTGGCGCTGGCCGCCGGACAGTTGGCCGATGCCGCGGCTCTCGTAGCCCGAGAGTTCGACCATCGCGAGTGCATCGGCGACCTTCTTCGCCCACGTCGCTTTGGGCTGACGGCGCGCTCGCAGTGGAAACGCCACGTTCTCGCCGACGCTCATGTGCGGAAAGAGCGCGTAGTTCTGGAAGACGATGCCGATGTCCCGTTTGTGCGGCGGCGCAAATGTAATGTCGCGCTCGCCGACCCAGACCGCACCCGAACTCGGCTGCACGAAGCCGCCGAGAATGCCGAGCAGGGTGGTCTTGCCCGACCCCGAAGGACCGAGCAGCGAGACGAATTCGCCCGGGGCGATGTCGAGCGACACGTCGTCGAGAGCCACGACCGGGCCATAACGTTTCGCTGCCGATCGGATCGAAACACCTGTTTTCGCTCGTGCGTCCATTGCGTCCTGTCTCGCTGTAGAGGCCTGCGTTAGGGAAAATATAGGCCGCGTCATTATTGACGGCAATTCCCAAATTGTTGGATAAGGCATAACATCAGGTCATGCCTAACCTTCGCAAAAAACTGCCGAGCGCTAATGCGCTGTTCGTGTTCGAAGCTGCCGCGCGCTGCGGCAACTTCACGCGCGCGGCGCAGGAGTTATATGTGAGTCAGCCTGCGGTGAGCCGCATGCTGGCGCGCATGGAAGACCATCTCGGCGTGCGCCTTTTCGAGCGCGTGCGTGGTGGGATCGAGCTGACCGAGAACGGCAAGATCCTCTACCGGAAAATCTCAGAAGGCTTCAATGGCATAGAAGGCGCGATACGGGAGATCGAGGCGCGTGCGACGGGCATCGAGTCAGTCACGCTGTCGGTGTCCACCGCGTTCACGACACACTGGCTGATGCCGCGCATGAGCCGGCTGAACCAGGCGTTTCCGAATGTCGACTTGCGGTTTCAGCTGATCTCAGGGCGAATCGGCGGGCCGCTCGTCGACGTCGATCTCGGCATGCGCTTTTTGCGTGAGGACGAGATTGGCGAAAACAGTGTGCTCGTGATGCCGGAGACGCTCCTGCCGGTGTGCAACCGGCGCTATCACGAGACGGCCGCGACGCAGGCGGGCCGCGAGCACGGCGACACGGTAATCGTGATGGACGACGGCGAGCGCGGCTGGCATGAGCGCTTCGCCACGTTCGCGGCACACGGGCGGCACGTAGCGAGCATGCTGAGCTTCAACGACTACGCGATCGTCGTGCAGGCGGCGCTGTTGGGGCAGGGCGTCGCGCTTGGCTGGCTCAATGTCGTGTCGCATTGGCTTCTCGAGGGCGCGCTGCTCCCGTCCGAGGAGGAACTGATCGTGACGAACCGGCGCTGCTGTCTGGTGTGGCCGGAGAATCGGCCATTGCGGCCGGTTGCAGCGGATGTGCGCGACTGGATCATCGAGGAGACGCGTGCCGATGTGCGGGCCGTCGACCGCAATTATCCGAAGCTGGGACTGCGGCGATTGCTGGCGGAGGCGGGCCTCGTGATCGGGCCGGGCCAGGATGATGGGCGAAGGGTCAAGGCAGCTACTCCCTGATCGCGTTGTGGAAACTCCGCCACTCGTTGTTCCAGCCGGCCCTGATTTCCAGGCCCGCACTCCCCGACACAATCAGGCCAGATCGCGTCCGCCGGTTTCTTCGAGCATCGTCACGGCGCAGAGCGAAATGATGACGCACGCAATCATGTACCAGGCCGGCGCCATCGTATTGCCCGTCACCTTGATGAGCCACGCGACGACGAGTTGCGCCGTGCCGCCGAACACCGATACCGCTACCGCATACGCGCTTGCCAGATAGCCTGCGCGCACATGCTTCGGGAAGTTCTCCGGCATGAGCGCATACGCGGGCGCCGAACCCATCGTATAGAAAAACATCAAAAGGACGATCAGGCCAGTAACGACCGGCAGCGTCGGAACTTGGTTCATCAACCAGAACGCGGGATACAGCAGCGCGATCAGCACCACGCGTCCAAACACGGTCAGCGGCTTTCTACGGCCCATGCGGTCCGACAGTGCGCCCCAGATCGGGCACATGAGCAGCGAGACGCAGGCCGCGCCAATCGAGACCAGCATCGACAGCTTGGGCGGCATCTTCAAGTACTGAATCGAGTAGGTGGGGATGTAGTACATCAGCACGTAGGTCGCGACTGTCATGCCCATGATCGCGAAGACGGTCAGAAACCATTTGCGCACGAGAGCCGGTTCGAAGCGCGAATGCTCTGTTTTGACGGGCTCGTCGTCCACGATATGCCGGCGCAGATACACGCCCACGGGCATGATCAGCGTGCCGGCCAGAAACGGAACGCGCCATCCCCAATCGAGCAGCTCCGGACCGGTCAAATGATAGGTGAGCAACGCAGCCATGCCCGAGCCGAGCAGCGCAGCCGCGCCCTGGCTCGCCAGTTGCCAGCTTGCGCGAAAGCCTCGGCCTTTTGCGGAACCCGTTTCCAGCAGCGTCGCGGTGGCTGCGCCAAACTCGCCGCCCTGCGCAAAACCCTGCACGAGGCGCGCTATCACGATCAACGCGGGCGCGGCAATGCCGATCGTCTCGTAGGTCGGCGCGAGACCGATCGCCGCGGAGCCGACCGCCATCAGGAAGATCGTCAGCGTGAGCGCGGCCCGGCGCCCGCGCTTGTCCGCGTAATGGCCGAGCACGAAGCCGCCGACGGGCCTCGCCACAAAACCGATCGCGAACGCAGACAACGCCAGCAGCGTCGACACGACGGGATCCTGCGACGGAAAGAAAAGCTTCGCGATGGTCAGCGCGAAAAAGCTGTAGACCGTGAAATCGAAGAACTCGAGCAGATTGCCGACGACGGCCGCCACGACAATGCGGGTCTGCGAAACCGCAATCGTGCCGGACGACGTAAGAGGCTGGGTTGACATGGTTTAGGTCCTCACCGTAGGTGTATTTATGATGGTTCCGTCTGCGCTTTCTGATGGGCGCTTAGACGTTCGACGCAAGAAACCGCTCGACCAGCCGCGTCCAGAATGCGGCGCCGACGGTCAGGTTGTCGTCGTTGAAGTCGTACTTCGCGTTGTGCAGCATGGGCGTGTCCTTGCCATTGCCCACGCGCAGGAAGCAACCCGGCTTCTCTTGCAGGTAATAGGCGAAGTCCTCGCTGCCCGCGATCGGACCAAAGCCGTCGACCACGCGTTCGTCGCCCACCAGTTCTCGTGCGACCTGTAGCGCGAATTCAGTCTCCTGCGCGCTGTTGACGAGCACCGGGTAGCCCGGCACATAGTCGATATCGACGCTGGCGCCGTGCGCTTGCGCATGCGCGTTGGCGAGCGCACGGATGCGTGCTTCGAGCAGCTTGCGAACGTCGGGGTCGAACGAGCGCACGCTCAGTTGAAGGCGCGCCGTTTCGGGGATCACATTGGGCGCGTGTCCCGCATTGAACGCACCGATCGTGACCACGGCGGGCTGCATCGGATCGATGTTGCGCGACACGACGGTCTGCAGCGCCGTCACGAGCCCTGCGCCGATCACGAGCGGATCGGTGGCGAGATGAGGGCGGGCAGCGTGACCGCCGCGGCCGTGGATCGTGATGTCGACGGTATCGCATGCGGCCATGAACGGGCCGCTGCGGAACATGAACGTGCCCGCCGGTGCGCCCGGATGGTTGTGCAGGCCGAAGATGGCCTCGCAGGGGAAGCGCTCGAACAGACCGTCGGCGATCATGCGTTGCGCTCCGCTATCCGTGCCGATTTCCTCGGCGGGCTGGAAGACGAGATGGACGGTTCCGTTAAAGCGGCGCGTGCGCGCCAGATGCCGCGCTGCGCCAAGGACCATCGCCGTGTGACCGTCGTGACCGCATGCGTGCATCTTGCCCGGGTGAACGCTGGAATAGGGCAGGCCCGTGGCCTCGGTGATGGGGAGGGCGTCCATATCGGCGCGTACCGCAACGGCTCGCGACCCCATTCCCGACTTCAGCGACGCAACCATGCCCGTTCCGCCCAGGCCGCGTGTTACTTCGTAGCCCCAACTTTCGAGCGCTTCGGCGACAAGATCCGATGTCTGGAACTCCTGGTAAGCCAGCTCGGGGTGCTGGTGCAAACGATGACGAATGCCGCGTAGTTCATCGTTCAGATCGCTGGTTTCGTCGAGCGTACAAAAGTGCTGGGTATTGGGCATTGGATTGACGTGCATATGGAAAGCGAAGCGTCAGTATTTCGCTGCAAAAACGTGCGATCAATGACGTATTTCGGTCGATAATGTTGACTTGAATGTCAACAGTCCGGAAAGCATGTCAACCGATACCGATATCCTTCAGACAGGCGCCCTGAATCCGCGCAGCCTGCGCTATCTGCATGAAATCGCCGTGCATGGTGGCGTGCGGGCGGCGGCGGACGCGCTCGGCATCAATGCGTCGGTGATCAGCCGGCAGGTGACGCAACTGGAGCGCGCGCACGGTGTAGCGCTGCTCGAGCGGCAGGGCCGGCGCGTGACGCTCACGGAAATCGGCCTGAGTCTCGTCGATCACTTTCGTGAAAGCCGGCGCCGCGACGCGGAGATGCTGGTGCAACTGGAGGATTATCGGGGGCTGCGGCGCGGACGGATCGGCATTGGGTGCGGCGAGGGCTTCGTCGGCAATCTGATGGCGATCGTGCTCGAGCGTTTTAGCGCGCAGTTTCCGGATATCGTCGTCGATCTGCATACGGGCGCGACGTCCGAAATTATCGCGATGGTTCGCAACGATGAGGTGGATCTTGGCTTATGCGCGGGCGGGGCGAAGGACCCGGCGATACGTTCGCGCACGTTTCGCGCCGCGCCGTTCTGCGCGTTCGTGAGTCCGCGTCATCCGTTGGCGGGACTGCAGCGTATCCGCTTCGAGCAGCTTGCCGATGCCCGCCTGATTTTCATGCCGCCGCGTTTCGGCGTTCAACAGTATGTCGACTCGATCATTCGCGCAGAGCGGCTCAGCCTGACGCCGGCTTACCGGTGCGATATGTTCGCCGCGGCGCAGGCGATTGCGGCGGCGGGTCTTGGGGTTGCGTTCATGTCGACCGATGCCGCGCGGCAATATCTCGATGCAGGCAAACTCGTTGCGCTTGAGATCGATCATCCGATTGCACGCGACTTCAGCAGCCAGGTGATACGCCGGGTTGGCAGGCGTTTGTCGCCTGCGGCGGAGTTTTTGTGGAAGCAGTTGGTGGGGGCGATGCAAAGAGGCTGGGCTGCTGCGACTGGGGAAGGTTGATGAACGCAGGGAGGGATTTGGTGGGTGTCGTTGGTAGTGCTTCTATAATTTGACATAAGATAAATTATCAACAGGACTGGTATGTTTGAGAGTGTTGCGTCCGGTCAGGTTTCT